>JAZSQG010000067.1:0-3991 GCA_045537855.1 Oscillospiraceae bacterium | reverse complement strand
CAGGCTGTTCGCCATGAAGAGCAGCATCAGGTTGACGAAAGAGTTGAACAGGCCGACAGAAGTGGAGTAGCCGAAGTCGCCTTCAATCAGACCGCGCCGGTAAACGAAGGTGGAGATGGGGTCGGCCACTTCGTAGGTGAGGGGGCGGTAGAGAAGGATGATCTTATCCATGGAGGAGGAAAGCAGGCTGCCGATCTGCATGATCAGCATGATGGTGACCGTAGGAGCGATGCCAGGCAGGGTAACATGCCAGGTCTGCTGCCAGCGGTTGGCACCGTCGATCTTCGCAGCTTCGTAGAGTTCCTGGTCAACACCGGACAGGGCAGCCAGATAAATGATGGAGCCGTAGCCGACACCCTGCCATGTACCGGAAATGACGTAAATCGGGCGGAAGAACTGCTTCAGGGACATGAGGTCCTTATTCTCCGCAATGCCGAGCTTGACCAGCAGCATGGTCAGAGCGCCATTGTAAGAGAAGAAGTCAACGATAATGCCGCAGATAACCACAGTGGAGATGAAGAAGGGCATGTAGCTGATGGTCTGGATAACCTTCTTGAAGATCTCGTTCTGCAGTTCGTTGAGGAGCAGCGCCAGGATGATGGGAGCGGGGAAGTTGATAACCAGGTTGGCGAGGCTCAGAACGACAGTGTTCCGCAGCAGACGCCACAGATAGTAGCTCTTGAAGAAATCAACGAAGTTCTTCAGGCCGATCCACTCACTGAAGATAAAGCCGCCGCGGGCGGAATAGTCCTCAAATGCAAGGACGATGCCGACCATGGGCAGATAGCTCCAGATGATGAAGTAGAGCAAAATCGGAATTGCGAGCAGGTAGACTGACCTATTTTTTACCCAGTCTTTTTTGATGGTCTTTTTGTTCATACCGTCTTCTCCTTTACCACTGTTTTCAAGGACATGAACCATTTATGCACTTTCACATAAATCTCGCTTCTGCTTGGTCAATTATAGCACACATTTACGAAAATACAAGCAATAATTTATAATTTTCGGATTAAATTTTGAGCATATTGCCCATCCCGAACCCATTATTTACCTTTTTTCTCCGAATCATGGTCCATTTTTCCGAGTCGTCATAGGAACTTTGTTAATTGTATATATTTTCTTGCTTACGTTTCTCTGATATTGGAGGTATGCCATATGCACAAAATACACAAAAAACGCCCTCTTGTACAAAATGCCGTTTCCGTGACACTTCTCTCCCTCCTGCTGCGGGTGGCGGGTCTCTTCTGCATTTCCCGCATCAGCGCCGCCATCGGCGCAGAAGGTGTGGGCCTGTTTCAGCTCACCATGGCGGTCCAGTCCCTGGCCGTGACCGTTGCCACCTCCGGTGTGCGCTTCACCGTAACCCGCCTGCTCTCGGAGGAGCTGGGTCTGAACCGGCAGCGGGGCGCAGGCAGCGCCATGCGCATCTGCTTCCTCTATGCGCTCCTCTTCAGCCTTGCCGCCTGCGGCGTCATGTATCATTATGCCGACCCGCTTGCCCGCTTTGCCGGGGATGAGCGCATCGCCTCTTCCCTGCGCTTTCTGGCCGCCGGACTTCCGCCGCTGGCCCTGAATGCCGTGTTCGGCGGATATTTCTCCGCGATGCGGCAGCCCTGGAAGGCTTCCCTGTCTCAGATTCTGGAGCAGGGTGCCATGACCCTTCTGGTGCTTCTGCTGCTGAAGCGGACCCTTGGCGCCGGACTGGAAGCCTCCTGCGCCATGATCGCACTTTGCAGTACGGCCGCAGACGCCATGGCGCTCCTGTTCTCCCTTCTGCTTTTCCTGCAGGGCAGACCCGCACAGAAAGGTGCAGATGCCGGACCCATGGGCAGGCGGATGCTGCATCTTTCCCTCCCTCTTGCCCTGAGTGCTTATGCCCGCAGCGCCCTGAACACCCTGCAGCATCTGCTGATTCCCAAGGCCCTGCGCAAAAACGGCGCCAGCGCCGCTGCCGCACTGGCCGTTTACGGCACGGTCAGCGGTATGGCCATGCCGGTACTGGGTTTTGCAGCCGTATTCTTTGGCGTGGTGGCGGAGCTGCTCATCCCCGAACTCACACGGGCCCAGGTGCGAACGGACCGGCGCGCGCTTGAGCGGATGACGGGCCGGGTGCTGCGCCTCTGCCTCCTGGGAAGCATCGGCATCTCCCTGCTCCTGCTGCTGACGGCACCGCTGCTGGGACAGCTCCTGTACCGCAGCCCGGAACCCGGGCGCTATATCCGCCTGCTGGCACCCCTGTGTATTTTAATGTATATGGACAGCGTGACCGACGGGATGCTCAAGGGGCTGGGCATGCACATGGACTCCATGCTCATCAACATCGCCGACGCCATCCTGACCCTGCTCCTTACCTGGCTCCTGCTGCCGCCCTTCGGCGCCGATGCCTACATTATGATTCTCTATATCAGCGAAGGGCTGAACTTTGCCGCCAGCTTTTTCCGGCTGCGCCGGAAGCTCAACATAAAATTATTGTCTTTCCCGGAAAATTGGGGTATGATTTCCCTGTTAAAACTCCCGATGCCGGCATCCGCCGGAAGAAAGGTCGGCTCTCATGGCAAAGCTCATGGTCCTGGACGGGAACAGTATCCTGAACCGGGCTTTTTACGGAATCCGCCTCCTGACCGCCTCTGACGGTCTGTATACCAACGCCGTCTACGGCTTCCTCACCATCCTGCGCAAGCTGCTTGCGGAGGACCGGCCCGATGCCCTCTGCGTCACCTTTGATGTGAAGGAGCCCACCTTCCGGCACAAACTATACGACGGCTACAAAGCCACCCGGAAGGGCATGCCGGAAGAGCTCAGCGTGCAGCTTCCCTGGCTGCATCAGGTGCTGGACGCCCTGCGCATCCCCTGCTATGCCATGGGCGGCTGGGAGGCCGACGACCTGCTGGGCACCATCGCCGCAAAGTGCGAAGCTGCCGGTTGGGACTGCCTGCTGGTCAGCGGTGACCGGGACAGTCTGCAGCTTATCACGGAACGCACCCATGTGAAGCTGGTCTCCACCAAACCCGGCCGCAGCGAAAGTGAGGAATACGACACAGCCGCCTTCCACGCCCGCTACGGCTTCCCCCCTGCCCGTCTGGTGGACCTGAAGGCCCTGATGGGCGACAGTTCCGACAACATTCCCGGCGTCCCCGGAGTGGGAGAAAAGACCGCTACCGCCCTTCTCTGCCGCTTCGGCAGTCTGGACGCCGTATACGAAAATCTGGAAGACCCGGAAATCAAAAACGCCGTGCGCACCAAGCTCGCGGCGGGGCGGGACAGTGCCCTGCTCTCCTAC
The DNA here is from genome assembly GCA_045537855.1 of Oscillospiraceae bacterium. Taxonomy (GTDB): domain Bacteria; phylum Bacillota; class Clostridia; order Oscillospirales; family Oscillospiraceae; genus UBA1774. Next base: position 711 of record JAZSQG010000067.1, on the reverse strand, counting down.
CAATTGGCCACGATCTCCCGTCAGGCGCCTCTGGATTTTACGCCGGAAGCCAATCTCCTGCAGCCGCCGGACAACGACCGGCTGTATGCGCTGTTCACCCGCCTGGAGTTCACCCGCCTCATCGACAGTTTCGGCCTTACCAAGCCCGAGGCGGCTGCCGAAGCGGCAGCACCTACGGAGGAACTTCCCTGGGAAGACCTGGCCCCGGACGCCCTGCTGGAACGCTGCCGCAGCGCCGGGACGGTGTTTTTCCACTGCGACAGCGCACTGGAAGCCCTGGCCGTCATCGCCGGCAGCAGCGGCTGCATCGTCAGCCGGCCGGATACGGCCTTTCTCCGGGCCTTCTTCGCCCCGGACATTCCCAAGGCCGGCACGGAGCTGAAGTCCCTGTACCGGCGTCTGAGCCGGATGGGCATTCCGGCGGAAGGGCTGGAATTTGACGCGGCCCTGGCCGCCTATCTGCTGGACCCCAACGACGGGAACTACAGCCTGCAGCGCTGCGCCAACAAGCATCTTTCTCTGGAACTGCCCGACGCAGTTTTCGAGCGTGAGGGTGCCTTCGGTCTGCTGGAAGACCATGAAGAGGCCTTTACAGCCCTGCGCGCCCACACCCAGGCCATCCGCGCCCTGCACAGCTATGCCATGCCCCTGCTGGAAGAGCAGGGCATGCTGCAGCTGTACCGGGAGGTGGAGCTGCCCCTCTGCAGGGTA
>JAZSQG010000191.1:0-4910 GCA_045537855.1 Oscillospiraceae bacterium | reverse complement strand
TGCTCAGCGGCGGTAAGGTAAAATCTGCCACTATTGTGGGCCAAACTATGCAGCTGAACCCTCACGGCGATGCGGCGATCTATGAGACTATGGTGCGTTTGGCTAAGGGCAACGAGACATTGCTGCATCCCTTTGTGGATTCCAAGGGCAACTTCGGTAAGGTGTACTCCCGGGATATGGCCTACGCCGCCGCCCGATACACTGAGGCCAAGCTGGACAGCTTCTGCTCGGAGCTGTTCCGGGATATCGACTCCGACACCGTGGATATGGTAGATAACTACGATTCCACAATGAAGGAGCCCACCCTTTTGCCCACCACCTTCCCCAATGTGCTGGTGTCTGCCAATCAGGGCATCGCCGTCGGTATGGCAAGCAACATCTGCTCTTTCAACCTGGCAGAGGTGTGCCGCACCGCCATTGCGCTGATGAACAACCCGGAGCACGACATCCTGGAGACCCTTCCCGGACCGGATTTTTCCACCGGTGCCCAGCTTCTGTTTGACGAAGCCACCACCCGGGAGATCTATTCCACCGGACGGGGCAGCTTCAAGCTTCGTGCCAAGTGGCGCTATGACAAAAAGGATAATCTGATCGAGATCTTCGAGATTCCTTATACCACCACCAGCGAAGCCATCATTGACAAGGTGGCGGAGCTGATGAAGGCAGGCAAGATCAAAGAGATCAACGATATGCGTGATGAGACCGACCTGGGCGGTCTGAAGCTGACCATCGACCTGAAGCGGGGCGTGGAGCCGGAAAAGCTGATGCAGAAGCTGTTCCGCCTGACCCCTCTGCAGGATAGCTTTCCCTGTAACTTCAACATCCTCATTGCCGGTATGCCCCGGGTGATGGGTGTGGGTGAGATCTTGGAGGAGTGGACCGCCTGGCGGACAGATTGCGTCAAGCGCCGCATCTTCTTCCAGATCCAAAAGAAGGCGGACCGGCTCCACCTGCTTAAGGGCCTGGAGCGGATCCTTCTGGATATCGATAAGGCCATCGCCATCATCCGGGAGACGGAGCTGGAAAACGAGGTCATCCCCAACCTGATGATCGGCTTCGGCATCGACGAAAAGCAGGCGGAATACGTGGCGGAGATCAAGCTCCGCAACATCAACAAGGAATACATCCTCAAGCAGATCAAGGATACCGATGAGCTGGAAAAGGAGATCGCCGACCTGGAGGACATCCTCCGGAGCAGGACCCGGGTGAAAAAGCTCATCATTCAGGAGCTGGAAAAGGTCATCAAGCAGTACGGCCAGCCCCGGAAGACCACCCTGGTCTACCCCGACGAGATCGCCGAGTATGAGCCCGAGGACGACACGCCGGATTACCCCGTCACCGTTTTTCTCTCCCGCCACGGCTATCTCAAGAAGATCACCCCTCAGTCCCTGCGCATGAGCGGCGCCCAGAAGTACAAGGAAGATGACAGTCTCCTCTGCTCTTTCGAAGCTACCAACCGCAGCGAGCTGCTGGTATTCACCGACCGCTGTCAGGTGTACAAGACGCGTCTCAGCGATTTTGAGGATGGCAAGGCTTCCGCCCTGGGCATTTTCCTGCCCACGAAGCTGCAGATGGACGAGGGGGAAAGCGTCTTCACCGTTCTGGACCCCGGCGACTACAAGGGCAGCCTCCTCTTCTTCTATGAAAACGGCAAGGCCGCCCGGGTGGGGCTCGGCGCCTATGTGACCAAGACCAACCGGCGCAAGCTCACCGGTGCCTACTGCGACAAGTCTCCCCTCCGGGCACTGCTGAGCTTCCGGGGCGAAGCGGAGATCGCCGTCTATTCCACCGAGGGCCGTGCCCTCATTGTGAACAGTGCCATGCTGGCGGAAAAAAGCACCCGGGACAGCCAGGGCGTGCAGGTCATGACCCTGAAGCCAAAATTCCGGCTGAAGGAAGCGCAGTTCCTGGAGCAGACCGCCATTCAGAACAAGGCCCGTTATCGGACCAGGACAATCCCCGCAGCGGGCGCCATTATCAAACCCGAGGATGCGGAAGAACAGCAGCTTACGCTGGAATAAGTTTGGAAAGGAGCAGGATATGGGCCCTAAGATCCGCCGGCTGGCAGCACTTCTCAGCGGCATCCTCCTGCTGCTTTGCGGCTGCGCCGGCTTCTATGAAGCGGAATATATCGTCATCACCGACCATGTGGGGACGGAGGATATCGCCGACTCCGCCGACCGCACCTATCAGGTCAGTACCTATGCGGGCATGAAAAACGTCCTGATGCAGCTGGTAAATGCCGGAGCCGAGCACGGTACCCTCCGGGCCTCCAAATACTCCGGCTCCGTTTCCGACGATATCGCCCGAGCCTGCCTGGAGGTGAGCCGGGAATCCCCGCTGGGCAGTTACGCCGTGGAATACATGACCCACAGCATCAGCCGTATCCTCTCCTACTATGAGGTGGATATCCACATCAATTACAGGCTGAGTCAGGAGGAGATCGACCAGGTACGCAGCGTTTCCACCCTGTCGGAAATGTATCATCTGGTGGATGAGGGGCTGAAAAGCGGCAGCGAGCATCTGGCGGTGCAGGTGGTCACCACGGCGGTGGCGGAACGCACCCTCCTGAACTATGTAGAGAGCTTTTACCGGGAAAATCCCGAGGATCTGATCTCACAGCCGGGGGTGGAGGTTGTATTCTACCCTTCGGAAAATCATGTGCAGAAGATCATCGAATTCCGCTTTGACTATCGCAACAGTCAGGAGCTGCTGCAGGAAATGCTGGCAGAACTCAATGAAAAAGCCGACACCCTCACCCGGGATTTTCAGGATTTCCCTGCGGCGGAAGCGGCAATGCACTGTGTCAGCGCTCTGAAAGGCTGCATCGAGACTCCCGCCCGGGGAAAAACTGCCTACAGCGCCCTGGTGGACGGTTCCGCCGGATCCGAGGGCTGCGCCATGGCCTATCAGCTTCTCTGCAGCCTATGCAGCGTCCCCTGTCAGGTGGTTTCCGGAAGGCTGGACGGCTCCGTCCACTACTGGAACATCATTACCCTGGGCCAGTACGCCTACCATGTGGATCCCTACGCCTGCATTCGCGGCGATCTGGAGGACGGCTTCCTGCTCAGTGACAGCACCCTCCCCGGCAATTACTGGTGGGAGCCGGACCGTTATCCCGCCTGCCAGGACATTCTCTACCGGGAGCAATTCCTGAACCATTACCGTGCCGGCGATTTTCATGTTCCCTGAACCCACAGACCCGCAGCCCAAATGGGCTGCGGGCTGTTTTTTCATCCGTTTTGCAAACCGAAAAGCCGCGCTTTTTTCTTGACGCGCCCCGCCTGCAAAGATATAATAACCCCATAAAACTAAAATATAAAATGGAGGTTATTGCACATGTTCTTTACGGATTTTAATCCCCTGACCGATGAATTGGTCCTGCAGGGCGTTGACGCCCAGCGGCGGCCCGCCGGCGGCGACTGCGGCTGCCTGGCAGGCAAGTCCTTCAAGGCCATCCTGGAAGGCAACTTTGCTCCCCAGCAGCTGGAATACGTGTTCCTGGACAAGGAGACCCTGACCTTCACGGAAAACGGTGAAACCTACACCGCCCCCTACTCCGCCATCTCCCTGAGCGGTGTGACCCTGTTCAGCCATCTGGTGCCCGGCACCACCCGCGGCTGGCATGTGATCCTGGATCACCGGACCAAGGCCATCACCGTGTTTGAGACCTGGTTCGGCATCACCGTGGGCGTCGGCGGCAGCCTGATGGGCGACAAGAAGCCCGATTACTACCGTGACATTCCCCGCGAGATCCAGCGCCAGTACTACTTCGGCTGGGCGGATTTCGGCGACAATGAGCAGCCCGAATACCACACCACCACCAACCGCGTGGAAGGCCGCGGCCTCCACTGGAAGTTCTCCACCGGCTACGAAGTGCTGACCTTCTTCCCCAGCGTGGTCTGCTCCACCCTGGTGGAACTGGGCAAGGAGCGGGGCGGCATCACCGTGTCCAACCCCTCCGACTTCCTGAAGATCGACGACCAGTTCTACATTTACAGCCGCGGCGAAGTGGAGTTCAGCGGCAAGTTCTGGATCGAAGTGATGAACTTCTTTGAAAACAAGGCCATCGGCCTGGAGTTCGGCTTTGAGGCGGACGACAGCTTCACCTATTCCCTCCACACCGCCGAGCTGGAAGTCACCGGCGACGTCGCCCATCTGGAGAGCATCTACTCCTTCGGCGACAAGGAGCCTCCCATGGCCATGATGGCCGGCCGCAAGGGTGGCCGCTACGCCTACCGTCCCATGGATATCGACGTTCCCATGAGCCACGAAGAGGCCCTGCAGCACGCCAGAGAAGTCGCCCGCATCTTTGAGGTGGACGGCCCCAACATCATGGCCAGCCGCAATAACCTCCCCTTCTCCACCTTCCTGGTGGGCAAGCAGTTCAAGGTAAAGCCCGACGTGGAGAAGTACTCCGTCGCCCCCTGGACCGGCGAAAAGAGCATCGTCTATGAATATGACGTCTTCAGCGAACGTTACCTGAAGTGGCGCATCAACGGCGGTGAGTGGCACGAAGACAAGTACATCTGCTACGAGCCCGCCAAGAATCTCTACTTCTTCTCCCATATGCTCTCCGGCGATCCCGACTTCGCCAACCTGACCCACGCCATCGACTTTGACAACGGCCTCACCACCACCGTCCGCGCCCAGATCGGCAACTGGCACAGCGAGTGGGAGATCGGCTCCAAGGTGGAATTCGGCACCCTGGAATACGGCGATATCAAGCCTCCCTTCGCCCGCAGACATCATTTTACCACCGATCTGGTGGGCCGCTCCTACACCTGGGCCTACAGCGACATGATGAGCTCCATCCATGTGTACAGCTCCCCCGAGAGCTACAGCTGGACCATCTTCCAGAAGGACAACAGCGGCGGCGCCACCTGGTCCAGCCCCTGCTACTATGTCAA
>JAZSQG010000008.1:0-6361 GCA_045537855.1 Oscillospiraceae bacterium | reverse complement strand
CGGGGGTCGGACACGGTGTAGACCGCGTGGCCCAGGCCGTAGATCTTGCCGCTGCCGTTGCCCTCCGTGCCGTCCAGGATCTTGCCCAGGAAGCTGCGGATCTCATCATCATCGTTATAGTCCCGCACGCCGTCCCGGATGCAGCGGAACATCTCCATGACCATGCGGTTGGCGCCGCCGTGGAGGGGGCCCTTCAGGGAGCCCACGGCTCCGGCGATGGCGCTGTATGTATCCGTACCGCTGGAAGACAGGGTGCGGCAGGTGAAGGCGGAGTTGTTGCCGCCGCCGTGCTCGGCATGGAGGATGAGCATCAGGTCCAGGAGCTTCGCTTCCTCGGCACTGTAGGTCTTATGGGAGCGCACCATCCGCAGGAAGTTTTCCGACAGGGAGAGATTCTCCTTGGGAATGTGGATGTGCAGAGACTTCCCGTCATAGTAATGCCGCTTCACGGCGTAGGCATTGGCCACGATGGAGGGGAAGCGGGCCACCAGCTCGATGGACTGACGCATCAGGTTTTCCGGAGAAGTATCGTCCGGATTGTTGTCGTAGGAATACAGGGCCAGCACGCTGCGGCTGAGCTTGTTCATCACGTCCCGGCTGGGGGCCTTGAGGATCATGTCTTCAAAGAAATTGTTGGGCAGGGGGCGGGCTTTGGCCAGCACATTGCGGAACAGCTCCAATTCCTCGGCGTTGGGCAGGCTGCCTGTCAGCAGCAGGCAGACCACCTCCTCATAACCAAAGGTGTCGGACTGCAGGTGTGCGTCGATGATCTCCTCGATGCTGATGCCCCGGTAGTACAGCTTGCCGGGAATGGGCGTACGTTCGCCGTCCTGTACCACATAGCCCTGCACGCTGCCGATCTTGGTGACGCCGGCAATGACGCCCGTGCCGTCGGCATTGCGCAGGCCGCGCTTGACATGTTCATTGCGATAATAATGGGGATCTATGACATATTCCGCCCGCATTTTGTCATACAGCGGGCTAAGATTCAGATCATACAGCAGTTTGTTTCCGCTCATGGTGTACCTCCGGGTCGAGAATATGGGACATTATACACGCCCAGCACGGGATTTGCAAGAGAAAAACAAAAACATGCAGAAAAAATCTGCAAAACAAGGGAAAGAGCGGGACGGCGCGGCAAAAAATGCAGGAAGGTGAAAAAATATTGCAAAACCCCTCCGGGGCGTATTAAAAAAATACCGAAAAACTTAAGAATTCTCTTGAACAATTTACAGTAATGCAGTATCATGTCAGAATACGGAACTGTATCCGCGGATACGCATCCGCAGGGCTGCCGGAAGCCCCGGCTGCCAATTCCACAGGGGAGACGGAACAATATGATCAGATTGTATCAGCAGGGCGTGTGGCTCAGCGGGAGAAAACCCGTTACGGAAGGTGCCGGTCTGCCTTCGGCAGAAGCGGGCCGCAGCAGGACCATGAGCTACGAAATACTTCAGCGTCATAACAGGCCTCAGGGGGACGGACTGCTCCACCTGCGCTTTGACAGCCTGATTTCCCATGATATTACCTATGTGGGCATCATCCAGACCGCCATGGCCTCCGGCCTGCAGCGCTTCCCGGTGCCCTATGTAATGACCAACTGCCACAACAGCCTCTGTGCGGTGGGCGGCACCATCAATGCCGATGACCATGCCTTCGGCCTTTCCGCCGCGAAGAAATTCGGCGGCATTTTCGTGCCTCCCAATCAGGCGGTGATCCACCAGTATGCCCGGGAGATGATGAGCGGCTGCGGCCGGATGATCCTGGGCTCCGACAGCCACACCCGCTACGGTGCCCTGGGCACCATGGGCTTCGGCGAGGGAGGTCCCGAGATCGTCAAGCAGCTGCTGGGGGATACCTATGACGCCGCCGCGCCGGAAACGGTGCTGGTGTGGATCACGGGAAGCCCCCGCCGGGGCGTGGGCCCCCACGACGCCGCCATCGCCCTCTGCGGCGCAGTGTATAAAAACGGCTTTGTGAAGAACAAAATTCTGGAATTTGCCGGACCGGGCCTGAAAAATCTGCCCATGGATTTCCGCATCGGCATCGATGTGATGACCACGGAAACGGCCGCCCTCAGCTCCGTCTGGGAGACGGACGGGCTGGTGGAGGAGTATTATGCCCTCCACGGACGGGCGGAGGATTATAAGGCCATCGCCCCCGGCGAGGGCGCCTATTACGACAGCATGATCCATCTGGATCTGGACCGGCTGGAACCCATGGCGGCCCTGCCTTTCCACCCGTCCGAGGCGGTGACGCTTTCGGAACTGCTGGCTGACCCCGGCGACCGGCTCCGGGAAGCGGAGAAGCGGGCGCTGGAACAGCTGGGCCAGCCTCTGAAGCTCACGGACAAGGTCCGGGACGGAAAGATCTATGTGGATCAGGGCATCATTGCCGGCTGTGCCGGCGGCATGTACGATAACCTGGCCGAGGCTGCCGCCATTCTCCGGGGCAGCAGTGTGGGCTGCGGCAATTTCTCCCTCTCCGCCTATCCTCCCAGCGTGCCGGTGAATCTGGAGCTCATCCGCAGCGGCGTGGCCGGGCAGCTTATGGTGGCGGGGGTGCTGATGAAGTCCTGCTTCTGCGGCCCCTGCTTCGGTGCGGGGGATGTGCCCGTCTGCGGCGGCCTGAGCATCCGCCACACCACCCGCAACTTCCCCAACCGGGAAGGCAGCAAGCCCGGGGACGGGCAGAGCGCCGGCGTCATGCTCATGGACGCCCGCTCCATCGCCGCCACCGCCCGCTGCGGCGGCGTGCTGACCAGCGCCATGGAGCTGGAGTATGAGGCCCCCGCCCCCGCGGTGCGCAGCTTCGACACCGCGCCCTATCAGGCCCGGGTGTATTTCGGCTTCGGAAAGGCCGACGGGGAAGCGCCGCTGCAGTTTGGCCCCAACATCGTGCCCTGGCCGGACATTCCCGACTGTGGCGACAACCTGCTGGTGCAGCTCTGCAGCGTCCTGCGGGACGAAGTCACCACCACGGACGAACTCATTCCCTCCGGCGAGACCTCGTCCTACCGTTCCAACCCCGTGAAGCTGGCGGATTTTGCCCTGTCCCGCCGGGATCCCGGCTATACCGACCGCAGCAAGGAAGTCCGGGCGCTGGAAGAGGAGCGGGCCAGGGGCAGCTATGCGCCGCAGCTTCTGGAGGCGGCGAAGGCTCTGGGTATCGGAGAAGAGACCCTCGCCCGTACCCGGGTGGGCAGCGCCATCTTTGCCAACAAGCCCGGCGACGGCTCCGCCCGGGAGCAGGCGGCCTCCTGCCAGCGCATTCTCGGCGGCATGGCCAACATCTGCTATGAATATGCCACCAAGCGCTACCGCAGCAACTGTGTCAACTGGGGCATCATGCCCTTTACCATCCCGGAGGGGGCGGACTTCCCCTGGGAAAACGGCGCCTGGATTTATGTGCCGGAGCTGAAAAGCGCCCTGCTGCAGCTGCAGCCCGAAGTGGAAGCCAGAGTTCTGGCTGATGGGCAGGTAAGCAGCATCACCCTGCAGCTGAAGAAGCTCAGCGCGGAGGAGCGGGACATCCTGCTGGCAGGCTGCCTGATGAACTGGTACCGAACAAAACTGGGGGAGGAGCAGGCATGAAGATCAAAATGAATCCTATCGTGGAGATGGACGGGGACGAAATGACCCGGATCATCTGGAAGCAGATCAAGGAGATCCTGCTGGAGCCCTATGTGGAGCTGAATACCGAGTATTACGATCTGGGCCTGCCCAACCGGGACGAAACCGGCGATCGGGTGACCGTGGAAGCCGCCGAAGCGGTGAAGCGCCTGGGTGTGGGCGTCAAGTGCGCCACCATCACCCCAAACGCCCAGCGCATGGAGGAATACAAACTCCATGAAATGTGGAAGAGCCCCAACGCCACCATCCGCGCCGCACTGGACGGCACGGTGTTCCGTGCGCCCATCCTCTGCAGCCGCATCAGGCCCTATGTGCGTACCTGGGAAGCGCCCATCACCATTGCCCGCCATGCCTACGGGGATGTGTACAAGGCGGTGGAGCTGGCGGTGCCCGGCCCGGGAAAGGCGGAGCTGGTTTTTAACGGAGAAGACGGGGAAGTACGCCGGGAGATCTTCACCTTCACGGATGCGGGTATTCTGCAGGGCATGCACAACAAGCGCAGTTCCATCGAATCCTTTGCCCGCGCCTGCTTCAGCTATGCCCTGAATGTAAAGCAGGACCTGTGGTTCTCCGGCAAGGACACGATTTCCAAGACCTATGACGGCCTGTTCCGGGACGTATTTCAGGAAATTTACGATGCCGAGTACCGCGCGGCTTTTGAAGAAGCGGGGATCACGTATTTCTATACGCTCATCGACGACGCGGTTGCCCGGGTCATCCGCTCCCGGGGCGGCTTTGTGTGGGCCACCAAGAATTACGACGGCGATGTAATGAGCGACATGGTCTCCACCGCCTTCGGTTCTCTTGCCATGATGACCAGTGTGCTGGTCTCCCCTCAGGGCTGCTACGAGTATGAAGCCGCCCACGGCACGGTGACCCGGCATTACTACCGCTGGCTTAAGGGCGAAGCCACCAGCACCAATCCCATGGCGACGATTTTTGCCTGGACCGGCGCCCTGAAAAAGCGGGGCGAGCTGGACGGAAACCGGGAGCTGGAGGAATTTGCCCGGCAGCTGGAGGCTGCCTGTCTGGCGACCGTGGAAGCCGGGGCCATGACCGGCGACCTGGCGGATCTGTGCGGAGATGAAGATGTGCGCCGCCTGGGCACCGAGGACTTCCTGCGGGAAGCCGCGGCCCGGCTGGAGGCAATGAGGAGTTAAGGCTTTATGATGAAGGAATATCTGGTTTCGGCCCGCAGTTTGCCGGAAGCCTACCACAAGGCCCTGGAGGTGCTCCATGACTTCGGTGAGCACAGCCCCTGCCCGGATTACAACACCACCCAGAAGGAACTGACCATGACCATGGAGGTGGCCGAGCCTCTGGCGGAGCCCCTCATCAGCAAGCAGTTCATCGGCGGCTACCGGGAGCTGGAACAGTACCGGCAGGAAATGCTGGACGGCATTCTGGACTTTGAGATCGAAAAGGGCAACTGGGCCTATACCTACCACTCCCGCATGGCGGCGCAGATCCCCTTTGTGGAGCGGGAACTGCGGCGCAACCCCTCCTCCCGCCGGGCGGTCATCGATGTGCGGGACTGGGAGCATGACAGTGCAGAGGGGAACGAAAACCCCGCCTGCCTGCAGCACATCCAGTTTTTCATCCGGGAGGGGCAGCTTTGCTGCAAGGTGCTGTTCCGTTCCAACGATGCCTGCAAGGCTACCTTTATGAATGCCTTTGCCCTGGTGATGCTCCAGCAGCGTCTGGCGGAGAAGCTGGGCGTGGAGATGGGCAGCTACAGCCATCGGGCCAACTCCTTCCACTGCTATGAGAAGGATTTTCCCCTGCTGGAGGGCTATGTGCGCCGCATCCGGGCCGGGGAGGACCTGACCTACGATTATGCGGGCGAGTGGGAAGAACTCATGGCGGAAGCCCGGCCGGAGATCGCCGAGACGGTGGAGCGGCTGAAGCGGGGGCAGTAAGGATGAAGAAAAAACAACTGGCGGCTTCCGGCCTGCTGCTGCTCACCGCCGCCATCTGGGGTTCCGCTTTTGTGGCCCAGCGGGTGGGCATGGACTATTCCGGACCCTTCTTCTTCAACGCTGCCCGGGGCATCATCGCGGCCGTTGTGCTGCTGCCGGTGGCGCGGCTGTTCCGGGGAAAGGAAAAAACGGATCGGCGTAAGACCGTTCTGGGCGGCCTGCTCTGCGGCCTTGCCATCTTCTTTGCCACCAACCTGCAGCAGGCGGGCCTCATCTACACCGAGGCGGGGAAGGCGGGCTTTATCACCACCTTCTACATCATTCTGGTGCCGGTGCTGGGCCTGTTCCTGAAAAAGAAAACGGGGCTGTTCACCTGGATCGCGGTAGTGCTGGCTTTCTGCGGTCTCTACTGCCTGTGCATGACCCCCGGCAGCTATTCTCTGGAGCTGGGCGATCTGCTGCTTTTGCTTTGCGCCCTGTTTTATGCGGTGCAGATCATGCTGGTGGACCGCTTTGTGCCCGGCGCCGACTGCGTGATGCTCAGCTGCATCCAGTTTGCCGTCAGCGGCGTGCTGAGCTTCATCACTGCCCTGTTGGTGGAAACGCCGGATGTCCGGGCCCTGCTGCAGGGCTGGGTGCCTCTGCTGTATGCGGGCATCCTTTCCTCCGGCGTGGCCTATACCCTGCAGATCATCGGTCAGAAAAACATGAATCCGACCATTGCCTCGCTGATCCTGAGCCTCGAATCGGTCTTTTCCTGCCTGGCCGGCTGGCTGATTCTTCACGAAGCGCTCAGCGCCAAGGAGCTGG
>JAZSQG010000333.1:0-3586 GCA_045537855.1 Oscillospiraceae bacterium | reverse complement strand
GGAGGTGCAGCTGGTGGACGTGGGGGCGGAAGCTGCCATGGCCATGGCAGAGCAGCTGCGGGCGCTGGACGCTCTGGCCGACACCGGGCGCAGCGGCCGTCTACGCTGCTATGTCACCGACGACCCGGCCCAGTTTGACCGGGTGGGCGGCATGTTCGTGGCGGAGGCGGGGGGCCTGCAGGCGCAGCTGACGCCGCCCCTCGGCTGAGACGCCCAAGGAGGAAACACCAATGAAACATGTCATCATATCCATCAGCGGGACCCAGCATAACTACGGCGATGAGAACATCCCCGCCGGGGACGAGACCATCGAGCTGGTGACCGACGGCAGCTATCAATACGGAGAAACGGAAAGCCTCTTCACCTACCGGGAGAGTGAGCTCACCGGCATGGAGGGCACCCTCACCACCTTCCGGGTGGAAAAGGACACCGTCACCATGACCCGGGAGGGCGCGGTGAACAGTCAGATGCTGTTCCAGAAGGGGCGCAAGCATCTCTTCCTTTACGATACCCCCTTCGGAGCCATGACCATGGGCGTCAGCACCCAGAAGCTCAGCTCCGAGATGGACGAGCACGGCGGCGTGATGAACCTTGTCTACAGCGTGGACGTGGACAACATTCTGCTGGGCAAAAACGAGTTCCGCATCCGCGTGAAAGAGATCGGGAATGACAACAAAGGAGAACTGGGAACATGAGCAGCATGATTCAGGCCGCGAGAGAACAGATCGACCGGCTGGTCCGGGAAGCCTATGCCGCCGCCGCGGCGGAGGGCGTTCTCCCCGCCGGCACGGAGCTGAAGGGCAGCATTGAGATCCCCAAGGATACGAAAAACGGCGACTACGCCTGCAGCTACGCCATGAGCGCCGCCAAGGCCATGAAGATGAACCCCCGGCAGATCGCCGACACCCTGCTGGCCCGGCTGGACCTGAAGGACAGCTGGTTTGACAGTGTGGAGGTGGCCGGCGCCGGCTTCCTGAACTTCCGCCTCTCCTCCGCCTGGTACGGTGCGGTCCTCTCCGCCATTCAGGCCGAGGGCGGCGACTACGGCAGCGTGGACGAAGGCAGGGGCAGGAAGGTCATGGTGGAGTTCGTCTCCGCCAACCCCACCGGCACCATGACCATCGGCAACGCCCGGGGCGGCGTGCTGGGCGACGCCATGGCCGCCATTCTGGAAAAGGCCGGCTGGCAGGTCTGGCGTGAATTCTATGTCAACGATGCCGGCAATCAGGTGGAGCTCTTTGCCCGCAGCGTGGAAGCCCGCTATATCCAGCTCATCCGGGGCGAGGATGCGGTGGAGTTCCCCGAGGACGGCTACCACGGCGACGACATCAAAGAGATCGCCCGCCTCTTCCGGGAGCAGCACGGCGACCGCTATCTGGATGTGGACGAGGAGACCCGCCGCCGGGATATGCGCGTCTTCGGCATCGAGCTGAACATCGAGAAGATGCAGAAGGATCTGGAGCGCTACGGCATTGTCTATGACCAGTGGTTCCGGGAATCCGAACTGCACGAGAGCGGCTATGTGGCCGAGACCGTGGCACTGCTGGAAAAGCAGGGCTACACCTATGAGAAGGACGGGGCCCTCTGGCTGCGCAACACCGACCTGGGCGCGGAGAAGGACGAAGTGCTCCGCCGGGCCAACGGCTTTTATACCTACTTCGCCGTGGACATGGCCTACCACCGCAACAAGTTCCTGGAGCGCGGCTTTGACAAGGTCATCAATGTCTGGGGCGCGGACCATCACGGCCACGCCATCCGCTTCGGCAAGAGCCTGCCCGCCCTGGGCATCGAGCCCGAGCGGCTCCACTTCCTGCTGATGCAGCTGGTGAACCTGATGCGGGATGGGCAGACCGTGCGCATCTCCAAGCGCACCGGCCGGGCCATCGCCCTCAGCGACCTGCTGGACGAGATCACCCGGGATGCCTGCCGCTTCTTCTTCAACGCCAAGCCCGACACCCATCTGGACTTTGATATGGACCTGGCCGTCCGCAGCGACAGCGAGAACCCCGTTTACTATGTGCAGTATGCCCACGCCCGCATCTGCAGCCTCATCGCGGCCCTGGCCGAAAGCGGCCACGCCGTGCCCGATGCCGATGCCGTGGACGCCGCCCTCCTCAGCGAGGAGGTGGAGCGGGAGCTCATCAAGCAGCTCTCCCTGCTGCCGGAGGAAGTGCGCCTCGCCGCCGCGAATTACGACCCCTCCCGCATCAACCGCTATCTCACGGAGCTGGCGGGCCGCTTCCACCGCTTCTACAACGCCTGCCGCATCAAGGATGCCGAAGCGGGCGTGCTGGAAGCCCGCCTGAAGCTTTGCGACAGTGTCCGCGCCGTGCTGGCCTGCGCCCTGAACCTCATCGGCGTCTCCGCCCCGGAGAAGATGTAAGTTCTCCCGTCCCGAAACTTCTTCCCTATTCACTATTCACTCCACTCACACGCAAAAAACTCCGCTGCAGCTTTAAGCCTGCATCGGAGTTTTTTCATGGCTCAAGATTCGATTCTTCAAAAAGCGGGGAGCGGAAAAATTCGCTGACGCTGATCTCCAGTCCCTGACAGATTTCATGGATGACCCGCAGCTTGACGGAATCATAGGCGCAGTGCATGACATTTCCAATGGTGGACTTGGGCACACCGCTTTTCACAAACAGCTGATACTGCGTCATGCCCCGCTGCTGCAGAAGCTCCGCGAGCCGCCTGCTCACCGCTTCATTGAGCTGCATCCCCTCACCCTCTCCCGTTTTTTCTGCCGATTTCCGGGCCATTCCCTCAAATAAGGACTCCCGCGCAGTGGTCCAGCTCATGCTGGATGATCTGGGCGGTGTAGCCCTCATAGGTCTTCACCCGCACCTGGAAGCTTTCGTTCTGAAACTGCAGGCGGATCTTCTTCCAGCGCCGGGCCCTGCGCTGTCCCGGCAGGGACAGGCAGCCCTCCTGGGTGACGTAGGGCCCGCTCCCCTTCAGGATCACCGGGTTATACAGCACGGTCTCCGTCTCCCCGTCGGTAAAGGCGATGATGCATTTCTTCACGCCGATCATGTTGGCGGCCAGACCCACGCAGCCCTCCCGGTTTGCCCGGAGGGTATCCAGCAGATCCTGCCCCACCGCCAGATCCTCCGGCCCGGCGGGCAGAGATTTCTGGGCCAGAAAGAACTGGTCCTTCACGATTTCACGGATCATTTTCCCCTTTTCCCCCTGTCCGTTCTCTCCGGGCCCGGAAAAAGCTTTGGCGCGGCCCGGCAATTGTGCTATACTGCGATCAGGGTCATTGTACCCTCCGGGGCGCGCCCCCGTCAACTCATTTCGGCACAGGAGGCAGAACATGGAGCAGCTGCAGCGAATTCGGGACATGGAGGCCGCGCTGGACGCCGCAGCCGCGGCACTGGCGGCGCTGGACGGGGCACTGGAAACCTATCTGGCCCTCCGGCCCCGGCTGGAGGCCCTGACGGCCTATTACGAAAGCCCCCTCTGGATGCAGGACTTCCGGGACGATGAAGCGGGAAAACTGCCGCCGGGGCTGAAGCGGGGCGTCCTGTCGGAGGACGCGGTCTATGACCTGCTGGCAGATCATGCCGCCCTGCTGGAGCGGCTC
>JAZSQG010000022.1:0-2368 GCA_045537855.1 Oscillospiraceae bacterium | reverse complement strand
CCGTCTGCCGGATGGGGAGCTGGAAGTGATGCAGGCGCGTTGGGCCTGCGAAGTTCCGGCCTCCCGGGCGGACATCGAATCGGTGCTGCACGAAAGCCACCCCATGGCTGTGACCAGTCTGCTCACCATGCTGAGCCGACTGGCGGATAAGGGCTTCCTGCACATCGAAAAGCAGGGCCGCAGGAGCTGGTACACGCCCTGCATTACCCGGGAAGACTATCTTGCCGCCCAGAGTCGGCGCTTTTTCAAAAAGCTCTGCGGGGGAAGCATATCCACCTTTGCCAGCGCCCTCTGTGACAGCGGCCTGAGCAGGGAGGAACTGCAGGAGCTGCGCAGCCTGCTGGAGCGGGAGGAATTATGAGCGCGGAGCATCTTGCCCGTCTGCTGGTTTCCGGCTTGCTGGCCCTTGTGTTTGCCTGGACGGTTTTTTCCCGCTATGACCCGGAGATCGGCAGCGAGGAGGGGGACGGGCGGCAGAAGTACCAGCCCTATGCCGCGGGAAGCCTGCTGCCCGGCGTGCTTCTGGGATTGGCAGTGGTAGCCGCCATCCTGCTGGGGCCCGGGGAAGCTGCCCACCAGACCCTGTCCATGTGCTTCGGCATTTTTCTGCACATCTGCCTGTACTACCTGCTGCTGCTTCCGGCGCTGCCCCTGCTGCGCCGTCACATCAGCGCCCGGGCCTGTGCCCTCCTCTGGATGATCCCCAACTATCTGTATCTGACGCATCAGGGCTCCATGAAGCTGCCCCGGCCCGCCCTGGTGTTCCGTGCCCGGGGGGACTGGCTGTGGATCCTCTTCGCCCTGTGGCTGGCGGGCTTTCTGGCGGTGCTCCTGTGGAAGGGCTTTGAGCATCAGCGCTTCCGGCGGCGTATTTTGAAGGACGCACAGCCGGTGACGGACCCGGAAGTGCTGGCCCTCTGGCAGGAAGCGCTGGAGGATGCCCGCTTCCGGAAGGTGCGCTTCAAGCTGGCCACTTCGCCCCAGGTCCGCGCACCCCTGACGGTGGGGCTGCTGCGCATCTTTACCCGGGTGGTGCTGCCGGAAAAGGACTACAGCCCGGAGGATATGGCGCTGATTTTGCGGCATGAGATCGTCCACATCGGCCGGGAGGACAGCTGGAATAAATTCTTCCTCCTCTTCTGCACCGCCATGTGCTGGTTCAATCCCCTCATGTGGCTGGCCATGGGAAAGTGCGCCGAAGACCTGGAGCTCAGCTGCGACGAAACGGTGCTGCTGGACAGCGACGGGGCGACACGCAGAAACTATGCCGATCTGCTGCTGCAGACCGCGGGGGACAGCCGCGGCTTTACCACCTGCCTTTCCGCATCCGCCCGGGCCATGCGCTACCGGCTGAAGCATGTCATGGGCTCCGCCCCGAAGAAAAGCGGCGCCCTCATCGTGGCAGCGGTATTTTTCCTCCTGTGCATGAGCAGCGGCTACGTGGCCCTTGCTTATGACGGCGTATCCGGGGAGGATGTGATCTACCGTGCCGAGGGGGACTATCGGCTCAGCTCCGTCATGCGGCTCTATGACCGGGAAACGGACTACTGCCGCTGCCGGGATGAAGCGGCTTTTCACGACTATCTGGCCGGGCTGGAGCTGAGCCGCCTCACGGGGAACTACAGCTTTTCCGGCGGCAGGCGGGAATATATCTGCATCCTGCTGACCCCGGAAGGGACCCTGGGGCTCAGCCTCTATGACGACGCCATCAAGCTTTCGCCCCTCTATGGGGAAAAGCCCCGGGCCAGCTGGTATTATGTCCCGGAGGGGATCGACTGGGACTATCTGGATACCATTCTGGAAGAAACGCCGGACTGAAAGGGCCCTGAAGTCAAAACCTCCGGCTAAGCCGGAGGCTTGACTAAGCCCTATAAGGGCTTAATACGGACAAAGCCCCTTAAGGGGCCCCGAAGGGTTTGCCGACTGCATTTCTTTCTCGGGCCACCCCTTAAGGGGTACTTGTTTTATGCCTTCTTGTTCTCGCGACCCGTAAACGGGTCCACAAATTCTTTCAGACCCAGTTGATCTGCTATTTGATCTGATTCCAGTTGGTTGCGTATATACTCTGACACCTGCTTTTTATTACGCCCTACTGTATCTACATAATAGCCTCTCGCCCAAAAGTGCCGGTTACCATACTTATATTTCAAGTTTGCGTGCCGATCAAATATCATCAAACTGCTTTTTCCTTTCAGATAGCCCATTATTTGAGACACGCTGTACTTCGGCGGAATGCTGATCAGCATATGTATGTGATCTTTACACGCCTCCGCCTCCAATATTTCTACTCCTTTTTGCTGGCACAGTTTCCGTAAGATTACTCCGATATCCTGCTTTATTTGTCCATATATTTCCATCCGCCTATATT
>JAZSQG010000324.1:0-5179 GCA_045537855.1 Oscillospiraceae bacterium | reverse complement strand
TGTAGTGGGGATTTGTCTTCCTAAGACCGCTTGGCCTCCGACTTGGTGAAGGGGGAAAAGGGCCCCCTTCACGTTTTATCCTTGGGTTTTTCAAACTTTTTTGGAAGTTTGAAAAACCTGCTTCAGCGTGTCGAAATACTTTTTCGACACCCTGCCGCAATTTGTCGGGGAAGGGGTTCAGTTCATGCCGTCCAGAATGGCGCAGAGCTGGCTGTAAATCTCCTGAGCCAGAAGGCTGTAGCCCTCCACGGTGAAGTGGATGCCGTCCACAAACAGCTCGGGGCTGTCGGCGTTGAAGCTGTAAGCGTCGATGACGGGGAGGCCCAGAGCCTCGGCCACATTCTTTTCATACTGCACCACATTGGCGATATTGGTATCGTAAATGCCGGTGTCCATGCCCTCCATGGTGAAATAGAGGTGGGGCGGCAGCACGGCGATGACCGTGGGCTTCTGGGGCAGCTCGATGTAGGTCCGGATCAGCTTGCTGTAGTTCTCTTCGAAGATGTCCAGATGGGGAGACCAGAAGGCGTCGTTGGTGCCCAGCATCAGCAGCACGACGTCCGCCTGGGTGAGGATGCTGGCGGCATACTCGGCGGAAGCGTCATAGGGCAGGGCGAAGAAATAGGAATCGTCGGGGTCCACGCAGGCGCCGCTGAGACCGTAGTTCTCGGTGACGAAGCGGTAGCCGCCCTCCCGGAGGGTGGCCATGACGGCGGGGTAGGACTGGGTGGCGGGATCGTCGCTCATGAGGCCGAAGGTGAGACTGTCGCCCACGCAGGCCACGGTGATGGCGTCGGCGCCGCCGGTCTGATCGGCGGGGCTGCGCAGGTTCAGGGCTTCTGCCGCCGCAGCGTCCACTGCGCCGTCGGCCACCAGCTTCTCGATGAGGGTCTCTGCGCTGCCCTTGCGCAGGGCGCTCAGAGCCTGATAGCAGATATGCACGCAGTCATCCCGGCTGAAGTCCCCGGCGGCGTAGCCGGCAGAGGCTTCGATGCCCACGGTGCCCGCCTTGGCCACGGCGTCGGCATAGATGAAGTCCCCGGCTTCCTCGGTGTAGCCCAGAGCCCGGAGGACAAAGGTGCTGAACATTCTGGCGTCGGCATAGGCATCGGGGGTAAACGCACTGTCAGAAGTGCCCTTGGTGATGCCCTGGGCGTAGGCCCAGCCCACATAGGGCGCCATCCAGCGGCCGGCCACATCGCCCAGGGGGCAGTCGCCGGCATAGGCTTTGGCTTCCGCTTCCTTGCCCAGCAGGCGCACCAGCAGCACCAGCGCCTCGGCGCGGGTGGGGGCGCGCTCCAGCTCGTAGCCGTTGCCGGTACCCTGGAAGAGGCCCAGGGAGTTCAGGGCGTCCGCCTCATCGGTGTAGATGGGCGCTTCCCCGGCCATGGCGGGCAGGGCCAGCAGCATCAGCAGGAAAAGGACCAGCGCGAGCGATCTTTGTACAGTCTTTTTCAACGGAATTCTCCTTTCGGGACGAGGACGTCCCCTGAAATTATGTGTTCTTATCATATTCCTGGTACGCGTCCCTGTCAAGGAAAAGTCTCCTCCCGCCCGAAAGAGAGAAAAAAGCCCGAAATATCGCAAAAAAATGCTTGACCCGGGCATTTTGCTGTGGTATAGTACCACTACCTGTCGCCTGACAGGCTTAATGTGCTGCGCTCTTATGGGCCGGCACGGGGGCCTGCGGGCATATCAGGGAGGCAACTTGGCCTGAGGCCAAATCAAACAAGGAGGTGCCGAACACATGGCGAAGAACGGAGCCCGCGTAAGAGTTACGCTCCGCTGCAACGACTGCAAGCAGAGAAACTACAATACGGTGAAGAACAAGAAGAACACCACCGAGCGTCTTGAGCTGAACAAGTATTGCCGTTTCTGCCGCAAGCACACCGTTCACACGGAAACGAAGTAAGGCCGGAGGGAAGTACAATGGCCAACAAGAATGAATCCAACAGCAAGAAAAAGCCCAGTTGGTTCAAGCGTGCGTGGGCCGGCCTGAAGCGCTGGCTGCGCGAAATGAAGAGCGAGCTGAAGAAGGTCGTTTGGCCGACCAAGAAGCAGACCGCGAAGAACACTCTGGTCGCGGTGACCGTCATGGTCGTCGCGGGTGTTGTCCTCTGGGCCTTTGACCAGGTGGCAATGCTGATTGTGCAGACGCTGATTTCCATCGGCGGCTGATGAGGATGCACAAAAATGGCTGATAACGCGCAGTGGTATGTCCTGCACACCTACTCCGGCTATGAGAATACCGTAGCCGCCTCCATCATGAAGGCCCGGGAAAACCGGCATATGGAGGATCTGATCCACGAGCTGACCATCCCCATGGAGACGGTCACGGAGATCGAGGACGGCAAGACTGTCACCAAGGAACGCAAGGTGTTTCCCGGCTATGTTCTCATCAAGATGATCCTGACGGATGAGAGCTGGCATCTGGTCCGCAATGTCCGCGGCGTCACGGGTTTTGTGGGCGCGGAGGGCAAGGCTGTCCCCCTCACGGAGGAGGAGATCCTGGCTCTGGGCGTGGAAAAGCGGGAGATCACCATCGGCTTCGCCGTGGGCGACAGCGTCAAGGTCCTGGATGGCCCCCTGGAGGGCTTCATCGGTACCGTGGACGAGCTGGAGCCGGAGCGCAACCGCGTTCGCGTGACCCTGTCCATGTTCGGTCGGGAAACTCCCGTGGATCTGGAACTGGATCAGGTGGAATCCATCGGTTAAGAAACCAGGAAACCTCACAGCGAAAACCGGGCTTCCGGCCTTGACGGCAGGGGAAGCCGCACGTGGGAGGAAGGCACAGCCTTCCGCCAGAGCTGCTTCGGCGCTGCGCCGGAGCAACACCACATTATATTGGAGGTAAGCATACAGTGGCACAGAAAGTAACCGGAATCGTCAAACTTCAGATTCCCGCCGGTAAGGCAACGCCCGCACCCCCTGTGGGCCCCGCCCTCGGCCAGCACGGCGTGAACATCGCCGCTTTCACCAAGGAATTCAACGAGCGCACCAAGAACGACATGGGTCTGACCATCCCCGTGGTCATCACCGTGTATTCTGACCGCAGCTTCTCTTTCATCTGCAAGACTCCCCCCGCGGCCGTCCTTCTGAAGAAGGCCGCCGGGATCGACAGTGGCTCCGGCGTTCCCCAGCGGGACAAGGTGGCCACCATCTCCGCTGAGGATTGCCGCAAGATCGCCGAGCAGAAGATGCCCGACCTGAACGCCGCCAGCATCGAAGCTGCCATGAGCATGATCAAGGGCACCGCCCGCAGTATGGGCATCGTCGTAGAGGAGGGCTGAGAGAATGTTCAAGGGTAAGAATTACAAGGAGAGCGCCAAGCTCATCGACCGGGCCATGCTCTATGACGCCAAGGATGCGTTTGATCTCGTGATCAAGGCTTCCAAGGCCAAGTTCGACGAGACCGTCGAGCTGCACATCAAGCTGGGTGTTGACTCCCGTCACGCTGACCAGCAGGTCCGCGGCGCCATCGTTCTGCCTCACGGCACCGGCAAGACCAAGCGCGTCCTGGTCTTCTGTAAGCCTGAGCGCGAAGAGGAAGCCAAGGCCGCCGGTGCGGACTTCGTGGGCGGCCAGGAGCTGGTCCAGAAGATCCAGACCGAGAACTGGTTCGACTACGACGTGGTCGTCGCCACGCCCGACATGATGGGCGTTGTTGGCCGTCTGGGCCGCGTCCTGGGCCCCAAGGGCCTGATGCCCAGCCCCAAGTCCGGCACCGTCAGCCCTGACATCGCCAAGGCTGTTGCCGAGATCAAGGCCGGTAAGGTCGAGTACCGTCTGGACAAGACCAACATCATCCACTGCCCCATCGGCAAGGTCAGCTTCGGCGCCGACAAGCTGTTTGACAACTACCTGGCGCTCATCGGCGCGGTCATCAAGGCCAAGCCCGCTGCCGCCAAGGGTCAGTATATCCGCAGCTGCGTCACCGCCAGCACCATGGGCCCCGGCGTCAAGATCAACGCCGCCAAGCAGCAGGCCTAAGGGTATTTTTCCCGAAGCACATAAGGAGGTGTTGCAAAATTGCAGCACCTCCGCAATTTTACCTTGCCGGCAGTCGCAGAGCCGGCATTTTGGCTCTAAAAGAGCCAAAAACGGTAAATATTGCAACAAATTCCTGCGGAATTTACACGCGAAACCCTGGTTTCGCATGCGGCGCGTTGCAAAATTCACATTTTGCAACGCGCCCTTTAACTGTTTTACGAACCCCGCCCTAATGCCTGCGGCGTTTTTGTATGTATCTCTTCCGGCGGCCTTATCTGGCGCGGCCCAGATTCCGGGCGGCCATCCAGGCCGTGCTCGTGGCGTGCATGATGTTCCTTGCCCCGGTGGTATCCCCCAGCAGGGCAAAGTCACCCTGCACCTGACTCAGGGCGGCGGCCTCCGCCAGCCGGGGCCTGCGGCCCGTGGCGTAGATCACCGTGTCGGCGGGGAAGAAGCGCCCGTCGGCGGTTTTCACGCCCTCAGAGCTGACCTCGGAGGCGGCGGTGTTGAAACGAATTTCCATGCCCCGGTTCTGCAGCTCCAGCCGGATGGCGGTGGCGTGCATGCTGCTGCCCGCGGCCTGAATATTGCCGCTGAGCTCCAGCACCTCCACCTCCCGGCCCAGACCCTGGAGGTACAGGGCAAGCTCCGTGCCCACCAGGCCCGCGCCCAGGATAACGGCCTTCTGCCCCACCAGCTCGGGGCTGCGGTAGGCGCGCTCGGCATCCAGCACATTCTCCCCGTCGATGCCGGGGATGGCGGGCTTCACCGCTTCGCTGCCCAGCGCGGCAAAGACGGCGTCAAAGCCCTCGGCTTCGGCGTACTCCGCCGTGACCTCCGTGTTCAGGCGCACTTCCACGCCCAAATCTTCCAGCAGCTTTGCCTGCTGGAGGAGATAGCGGGCGAGATTCTGTTTGAAGGGCACCTGCTCCTCGCAGAGGAGCACGCCGCCCAGCCGGCCGGACTTTTCGCAGAGCACCACCTGATGGCCCTGCCGGGCTGCGGTAATGGCGGCCTCCATGCCTGCCACGCCGCCGCCGGCCACCAGCAGCTTCTTTTTCGCCTTCGCCGGAGGATCGGCGGAGGCCGCTTCCTCCCGGCCGCTTTCCGGGTTGATGGCGCAGAGGATGCGCCCGGCGGGGAAGAGGTTGGAGAAGCAGCCGAAGCAGCGCAGGCACTTGCGGATGCT
>JAZSQG010000065.1:0-6418 GCA_045537855.1 Oscillospiraceae bacterium | reverse complement strand
AAATGCCTCCCGGCCTCTTCACCTCCTATTACGGGGATGAAGAGCGGACGAAAAACAGTCTGGGCGGCGACTTCTACAGCCTGGGTGATATGGCCTGGCGGGACAGCGACGGCTACCTCTGGTTTGTGGGCCGCAGCGACGACGTGATCAAATCCTCCGGCTACCGCATCGGACCCTTCGAGGTGGAAAGCGCCCTCATTGAACACAGCGCCGTGGTGGAATGTGCCATCACCGCCGTGCCTGACCCGGTGCGCGGCCAGATCGTAAAGGCCACCATCGTCCTGGCAAAGGGCTGGGAAGCTTCCGACGCCCTCATCAAGGAGCTGCAGGAGCACGTGAAGAAAACCACCGCTCCCTACAAGTATCCCCGCATTGTGGAATTTGTGGAGGAACTCCCCAAAACGGTGGGCGGCAAGATCAAGCGGGCTCAGCTCCGGGCCAAGGACGCCGCAAGCGGAAAGTAAAACGAAAAAAAGCATACAAAAACGCGCCGGAAGGAATTCTTCCGGCGCGTTTTACTGTAATTCACTTATTCGCTGGCAAAGTTGGTGAAGTAGTTCTGGATGAGAACCACGGGGGTGCCCCGGTCGCCGCTGCCGCTGGTGAGGTCGCAGAGACTGCCCAGCAGATCGGTCAGCTGGCGGGGGGTGGTTCCCTGAGAGCCCATGCTGCCCTTCAGGTCGCCGTCCTTCTGGCGAATCATCTCACGCATGGCCTCGTTGAGGGCTTCGCCGCTGAGATCCTTCAGATCGTTATCGGCAAAATACTTCATCTTCAGCTCGTTGGGCGTGCCCCGGAGCCCATCGGTGAAAGCGGGAGAAACCACAGGATCGGCCAGTTCCCAGATGCCGCCCACGGGGTCCTTGAAGCCGCCGTCGCCGTACACCATGACTTCCATGTGCTTGCCGCTGGCTTCCAGCAGAAGCTTCTGCAGCCGCTCCACAAAGCTCTGGCAGTCCCGGGGAAAAAGCTTCACGGTGTCTTCCGTGGCCTTGTTGGTGCCCAGCAGACCGTACAATTCGTTATAACCGCTGCCGTTTACCGACTCGGTCATCAGCTGGTCCAGGCTGTAGACCCGTTCGCCGCCGTTATCCTTCAGGATGCGGTTGGTGCGCTTCCGGGAGTGGATATCGCAATTGATCACGTTCTTGGTGTAGTGCAGGATGTAGCGGGGGTCATTGGAGAAAATGACTTCAATGTTGCGCCCCAGGCTCTTATAGTATTTCACATAGTCCACGCCGGTGAAACGGTGGACGGTGTCTTCCCCGAAAATCGCCCGGAAGCCCCGTTCATCGAAGCTGTCGGTATAGGGGTTGATGCCCTTATCGTCCACATCGTCCTGGCTGATGAGCTCGTTGCCCACCTCGTCGGAGGGATAGGACAGCTGGATGTACAGCTTCCGGCAGGCCATGGCAATGGCCTTCAGAAGGATGGAAAAGCGGTTGCGGCTGAGGATGGGAAACACGATACCGATATCCCGGTCACCAAGCTTGCTGCGCA
This sequence comes from Oscillospiraceae bacterium, assembly GCA_045537855.1. Classification (GTDB taxonomy): domain Bacteria; phylum Bacillota; class Clostridia; order Oscillospirales; family Oscillospiraceae; genus UBA1774. The sequence continues at coordinate 4,918 of JAZSQG010000065.1, read as the reverse complement.
CATCCTCCGCGATCTGTTCCACGCTGGCATAGTTCCCCTGGGTACGGGCAACCACAGCCTCGGTGACGCCGACCACATCCCGATCCTGAAGCTGGAAGCCCTCTTCTTTAGACGCCTGCATAATGCTGTCGCAAACCATCTGAGCCAGATCGTCTCCCTGGCGGAAGATAGGCGTGATGATACCCCTTGACGTAACGCCCGTGTATCTCATTAGATTCCGTCTCCTTTGCAATAGCTGGGCAGCAGTGCACACTGCCCTAACTTAGTTAATATACACGGACGAAATGGCAATGTCAATCATTATCTTGCATATCATTCTGCTTTGCCTTTGCGGCTTTTTTGCGCTTTTTTGCCCGAATGAGGCAAATCAGCACCACGACCACCGCCGCGGGCAGGATCAGCACGGGGATGGCGCTGGCAACGAAGATCACAAGATCCTTGAAGGCATCCACCAGCCAGTCCACGGAATCCCGGACACCGGCGGGAATATCTTCCCCGAAGGTACGTGCAATGGGAGTCTCCTCGGTCAGTTCCCGGACCTCCCGGATGTTCAGCTCCAGGGTAGAATAGCTGATCTTGCTGTCCCAATTGGTAAGCGTGGTGGTGAGGCTTTCGATGTGGTAGCGCACATCGCTGAGGCGGCTTTCGATATTCAGCATATCTTCCACCGTGTCCGCCTTTTCCAGCATGGCCAGCAGGCGGCTTTCCTCCGTCCGATAGGTGTCCAGACGGGACTGGGTATCGAAATAGGCGCTGGTGATATTCTGGGCCCGGACAGAGGAATAGGTCACGCTTCCCAGCTCTTCCAGGCTGCCGGTAAGGGAAGAAAAGACTTCCCGGGGCACGCGGATGATGAAATCCGCCGTCCGGTAGCTGTTATAGCCGTAGTACTGGGCCTGATAGTCCTTCCCCGTCACATAGGCACTTTCCAGGAAGCCGCCGTAACGGTCCACCAGTGCGTAGACACGGTCCACGGTATCTTCGAATTCAATGGTCTCCACACTGGCGCTGCCGCTGTAGATGATCTTATCGAAGGTCTCGGCCCGGTCGCCGTTCTGCCCGCCGGTGAGGCTGCCGGAAGAAGCGCCGGAATCGGACGTGCTCTCGGAATAAGCATAGTCGTACTCCGCCTTCATATCGGCGTCAACATAGTAATCCATCTCTTCACTGGGGGCCATGGGCGCGCCGCCGCCCGTAAAGGAATTGCCGGACATGGTAGCGCCGTTGAACTTCACCGCCGTATCCGCAGCGCTTTCGGCACCGCAGCCCGCAAGGAGGGCCGACAGCAGCAGAGCAGACAGGCAAATGGCACAGATTCGTTTCTTCATGGGTCTACCTCCCTGTTTCGTTCTGTATGTAAGACGCAGTTCCGCTGAAATAGTTCCCCGGAATTCCTCCCTTCCGAAGCGCAAAAAAGAGCGCGCCGAATTGTATATATCCTTGCATTCTTTGAAGATATTTGTTATCATAATATTGTACTTTCCGCAAACTGGCAATATCACCAGAAGCACGGGTCGCAAATTGTTACTTGTCACAAATGCTGCACTGTTTTGCTTATTTCAAGGCGCTGCAGCAAGGCAGATGCTCCCAATAAAACAGCAAGGAGGAAACGAGATATGGAGAAATAAGAGCCCGGGCTGCTGCCCGTCGTTGCCCGCACGATCCCTCAACGTCAGGAAAAAGGAGTGTTTCAGAGCATGAAAAAGAGATTTTTGTCTTTGATCCTTGTGATCGTATTGATGATAAGCGCCGTACCGGGCATTGCTTCCGCTGCAGCCCCTCAGTCCGGCGATTTGCTCACCGAGTATCTGACCACCGATATGGCCGGTGTGAAATTTGACACGGCTTTCAACATGGTATTTGTGGAGGGCGGCAAGTTCACCCTGGGCTGGCAGGCCGACGATCGCTCCATGCAGCCGCCGGACACCGCGCCTGTGCGCAACGTGACCGTCAGCGATTTCTACATCGGGGAAACCGAGGTGACCGTCGCCATGTGGAATGCGGTCATGGGTCTGAATCAGCCCGGTTCCGACGCAAACCGGCCCAAGGAATATGTGAACTTCTATCAGGTTCAGGAATTCCTGAGCAGACTTTACGTCCTCACCGGCAGAACCTACCGACTGGCTACGGAAGCGGAATGGGAATTTGCCGCAAAGGGCGGCAATCCCGGCCTGACCGGCAATGACAGCTACCCCGGCAACAACCACGAGTATCTCTTTGCCGGCAGCAACATCCACGAAGAAGTCGTCGCCAACAGAACCTCCGTGGCGGACGTGAAAACCAAGAAGCCCAACATCCTCGGCATCTATGATATGTCCGGCAACGCGGAGGAATGGGTGTACAACACCTGGAGCTCCACCCATACCGGTGGGGTTGACCCCATCGGCCCCGGCGGACATGTCCACCAGCAGAAGACCCGCCGCGGCGGCACCTACGGCACCAGCTCTGCGGACAGCACCCGTACCCTGACGGGCCGCCAGATCCGTTCCATCGACGGCGGCGCCGGCATGGGCTTCCGCATCGCCCTCTCCGGCGATATGAACTCCGTGCCTCCCGGCATGATCCGTCCCTGGGATATCCAGCATCCGGATATCGACGAGCGCACCCTGCCGGTCACCTACCGCGACCAGCGCTGGGTCACCAACGATGACTATATCTGGCAGGGCACCTTCGCGGGAACGATGTCCTTCACCATGAAGCTCTGGGATACCGGTGAAATGGTCATCCAGACGCCGGGCTACCCCAACCGCGTGGGACAGTGGTATTCCGTGAGCAATCTTGGCATCGTGTTTGTGGAAAACGCAGGTGAGGCCACGGAAAAACGGATGACCCTTCCCTACGTGTTCATGACGGAGGACTACGCCACTGTCATCAATGACGTCTCCTTTACCGGCGACGGCGCCCCCATCGGACGTTTTACCAAGCTCAGTGAAACGGCCAGACCCATTGCGAAACCCACGGGGCTGACGCTGTATCCCCCCGAGGAACTGGCCGCTGCTTCCGAGCACGACCATACCTCTTATGATCTGAACGAGATCACCGAAGAAATGCGCGGTCAGGACCCGCGCCTTCTGGATGAAGAAGGCTACGGCTGGTGGCAGACCGGCGGCGGCGGTATCCACCAGTACCGCAAGGACTTCACGCCCAATTCCTTCCGCTTCGTGGTGTACTCCCCCGCCTTCGGTTCCGGTACCGGCGGTGCGGATACCGGCTACGGTGCAAACTATCTGGCACAGTCCAACAGCTGGTATACGGTAAATGATATGCTGCTGGTGGTTGGCAGCGGCAGCAGCGTGCAGCATTATCTCTACACCATCACGGATGATATCAGCTCCATCAATGTTCCCGGCGTCACCACGAAGCAGCTCATGCACATTTCTTACATGGACTACGAAAAGGGCGACCAGCGCATTTTTGAACGCCATTCCAACGACGTTGTCCGTGGCTATTCCAACGATATTCCCAGCGGCTGGGCCTTCTCCATGGGCAAGTCCATGTTCCGCTCCGCTCCGGCGGCGCAGACCAAATGCCCCGGCGGCTGCGGGGAGGTCATCAGCGACTGCAGATGCGCCACGATCTGCCCGGACTGCGGTGAGCACGTGGACGTCTGCTTCTGCGGAAATGCCGAGGCCCGGCTGGAAGAAGCCGCAAGCGCCGCACAGGCAGCCCTTGAAAACTACACTGCGGATAACGCCGTGACCCAGCAGCATCTGGATGCCGCAGCCCGCACTGCGGCGGGCCTGCATGCCGCCGTACGGAGCTGGACCGGTTTCCGCAAAGTCAACGCCACCCGTGAAAACCCGGGCACCGTCACGGCCAAGCTCGTCCTGAGCCTGGGCGAAAGCAGCAAGACGGTTAACGTTGCTATCGCGATCCCCACCCTGCCCCAGGCCAGTGCTGCCGGCTGGACCATCACGCCGGATTCCACCCTTGGCGGCAGCCCCGTCACCATGACAGCCACCGACATGAACGAAGCCTTCACGATTTTTGACGTAGGCAGCCTGATGGGCATGCCCGGTCTGCTGGGATACACCTATGCCATGTGGTTCGGCAGTGAGGGCACCTTCAGCTTCGACCGGGATGTGACCCTCACCAAGGGCTACTTCGATGCTTCCTTCATGGAGGCAGGCAGAGACAACATTCCGGTGAAAGCCGGAGAAGTGATCCGTGTGGCCGACGGCGTATACAGTGAATACAGCGGCACCGTCGTCCCCTGGAGCGAATTCTCCGTTACCATGGATGACGGCAACTCCTGGATGATCGTTTACAGCGAAGCCCCCGGCAACTACGCCGCCTTCCCGCCCGATGTCCCACTGGCGGATTTCCCTGGCAAGTCTGCCCCTGCCGCCGCCCAGGAGCCTGCCCCCGCACCGGACCCCGAACCCGAACCTGATCCGGAGCCCGCGCCCGGTGACTATACCGTCATGCTTTCCAATCAGGCGCTGAAGGTGGACGGCGTCGCCCAGGCCTTTGAGATCTATAACATCGACGGCAGCAACTATTTCAAGCTCCGGGACGTGGCCTACGTGCTCAACGGCACCGGGTCTCAGTTCTCCGTGGCCTACGATTCCGGCACCCACGCCATCTCCTGCAGCACAGGAGAAGCCTACAGTCCCGTGGGCGGCGAGGTGCAGCCCGGCAGCGACCAGTCCGAAACGGCGGTTCCCAGCAGCCACAGCCTTTATGTGGACGGCAAAGAGGTCAGCCTCAGCGCCTTCAACATCGGCGGCAACAACTTCTTCAAGCTGCGCGACCTGGGCGAGCTCCTTAACTTCACGGTGGATTATGACAATGCTACCCGCACCATGCTGATCATCAGCGCTTCCTGAGCATCCCAGCGGCGCACAGATCAGCCAATAACTAAAATGTCGGGCGGCAGCACGCGCTCCCCGCCCGCCCCCTGTTGGCCTAACACAGA
>JAZSQG010000178.1:0-6194 GCA_045537855.1 Oscillospiraceae bacterium | reverse complement strand
GTGCTTGGCGTCCTCATCGCCCTGACCCAGCACCTGCGCAACCGCAGCGAAGCCAAAAAGGCGGTGACGAAATGAATTTTACCGGTCTTGTTTCCATCGCCCTTGGGGCGATCCTCATCGAGAACTTCATTTTCTCCCAGTTTCTGGGCATCTGCCCCTTCATGGGCGTTTCCAAAAAGACGGATACGGCCCTTGGCATGGGCGTGGCGGTCATCTTTGTTATGACGGTGGCCTCCGTGTTCTGCTGGTTTGTCAATGAACTGCTGCTTATTCCTCTGAATCTGCAGTACATGCAGACGGTGGCCTATATCCTGGTCATCGCCGCCCTGGTGCAGTTTGTGGAGCTCTTCCTGAAAAAGAGCGTTCCCACCCTGTATCAGGCTCTGGGCATCTATCTGCCTCTGATCACCACCAACTGCGCCGTGCTGGGCGTGGTGCTGCTCAACACCCAGCGCAGCTACGGCTTCCTGGAGAGCGTGGTCTACGGCGTCACCGGCGGCGTGGGCTTCCTCGTTGCCATCGTCCTGTTCGCCTCCGTGCGGGAGCGGCTGGATCTGACGGGAGACTGTCCCAAGGCCTTTGAAGGCTTCCCCATCGCCCTGATGGCGGCGGGCCTGCTGGCTCTGGCTTTCATGGGCTTTTCCGGCCTGAAAGTGTTCTGAGAGGAGGAGAAGGATGCATAACGTACTTTTTGCTGTCTGTGTGCTGGGCGGTCTGGGCGCTTTCTTCGGCCTGCTGCTGGCCTTCTCCTCCAAGGTCTTCCATGTGGAGACGGACCCCCGGGAGGAAGCGGTGCTGGGCTGCCTCAACGGCGCCAACTGCGGCGCCTGCGGCTACGCGGGCTGCGCGGCCTATGCTGCCGCCATCATCCGGGAGGATGCGCCCATCAACAAGTGCGCGCCCGGCGGAAACGATACCGTGCAGGCCATCGCCGCAGCCCTGGGCCGGGAAGCGGAAGAAATGGAGCGTATGGTGGCCTTTGTCCGCTGCAGCGGCGGTGACAAGGCCCACCTGAAGTATGCATATGATGGTCTGCAGGACTGCACTCTGGCGGACCAGGCCATCGGCGGCGGCCCCAGCGCCTGCGCCTACGGCTGTCTGGGCTTCGGCAACTGCACCCGCGCCTGCGTGTTTGACGCCATCCATGTGGAAAACGGTGTGGCGAAGGTGGACCACGAGAAGTGCCGGGGCTGCATGGCCTGCGCCGCAGCCTGTCCCAAACATCTCATCGTCAGCGTGCCCTATGCCGCCGGCGGCACTGTCGCCTGCAACAACACGGATAAGGGCGGCATCACCCGCAAGGTCTGCGAAAGCGGCTGCCTGGGCTGCAAGCTCTGCGAAAAGAACTGCCCCCACAATGCCGTGCATGTCATCAACAATCTGTCCGTGAAGGACTATTCCAAGTGTATCAACTGCGGCATCTGCGCCGAAAAGTGTCCCCGCAAGCTCATCTACTTCCCCACGGCGGCCCAGGCTCCGGAGGAAGCGGTCTGAGAATCGGCAGAGACCGGAAGGGAGAATGAGAACTATGGTATACGAAAACATTCTGGAGGCCGTGGGCCATACCCCCATGATCCGCCTGCAGCGGATGGTGGAGCCCGGCAGCGCCCAGGTGCTGGTGAAGTACGAGGGCCTGAATGTGGGCGGCTCCATCAAAACCCGCACCGCCTATAACATGATTCTGGCCGCCGAGGAGGCGGGGATCATCAACCCTGACAGCATCATCGTGGAACCTACCAGCGGCAATCAGGGCATCGGCCTGGCGCTGGTGGGTGCCGTCCGGGGCTATAAAACCATCATCATCATGCCGGACTCCGTGTCCAGCGAGCGCCGCCTGCTGGTGGAGCATTACGGCGCGGAGGTGCGCCTGGTCCACGACGCGGGCAACATCGGCGACTGTATCGACCGCTGCCTGAAGCTGGCGGAGGAGCTGGCTGCCCAGGATCCCAGAGTGTGGATCCCCCAGCAGTTTGTGAACCCCAACAACCCCATGGTGCACAAGCACCACACCGCCCTGGAGATTCTGGAGCAGGTGGCGGGGCCCATCCACGGCTTCTGCTCCGGGGTGGGCACCGGCGGCACCCTTTCCGGCATCGGCGAGACCCTGAAGGCCCTGAATCCCGATATCACCATCTGGGCGGTGGGGCCGGAGCATGCGGCCATTCTGGCAGGCGGCACCGTGGGCACGCACCTGCAGATGGGCATCGGCGACGGCCTGATCCCGGAAAATCTCAATCTGGAAATTTACGACGATGTGTACATCGTCACCGACGAAGAGGCCATCGAGACTGCCAAGGATCTGGCCCGGCTGGAGGGCCTCATGTGCGGCATTTCCAGCGGCACCAACGTGGCGGCCGCCCTGCGTCTGGCCAAAAAGCTGGGCCCGGGGAAAACGGTGGTCACCGTGCTGCCGGATACGGCAGAGCGCTATTTCTCCACGCCCCTGTTCGGCTGAGTGGAACGAAGGAGGCTGCGGGCATGAAGCTCAGCGGCGCAGCGATCATTGTCCAGTGCCTGCTGGAGCAGGGGGTGGACACGGTCTTTGGCTACCCGGGGGTCAGCATCATCCGGGTCTACGACGAACTGTATAAGGCTCGCGGGCGCATCCGCCATGTGCTCACCGCCCACGAGCAGGGGGCAGCCCACGCCGCCGATGGCTATGCAAGAGCCACCGGCCGGGTGGGCGTTTGCCTTGCCACCTCCGGCCCCGGTGCCACCAATCTCATCACCGGCATCGCCGCGGCCTTCATGGACTCCTCCCCGGTGGTCTTCCTCACCTGCAATGTGGAAGAGAGCCTCCTGGGGCGGGACGCCTTTCAGGAAGTGGATATCACGGGCATCAGCATGCCCATTACCAAGTGCAGCTATCTGGTGCGCTCCGCCGGGCAGCTGGCGGATACCCTGCGGGAGGCCTTTGCGCTGGCGGCGGGAGGCCGCCCCGGTCCCGTGCTGGTGGATGTGACCTTCAACGCCACCCGGGAAAAGGCGGAGTATTCCTTCCTGCCCCGGGAAAAGCACCTGACGGAGAGCCGGGCTGCCCGGATGCTCCGCCGGGGCGAGACCTTCCTGCGCCTGCCCCGGGCAGACCGGGAGGATGTGGCTGTTCTGGCGGACATGCTCCGGGCTGCTCAAAAGCCCCTGATCCTCACCGGCGGCGGCGTCATCCGCGCCGGGGCGGGGGAGATGCTCCGCAGGCTCAGCGGCAGCCGGGGCATCCCGGTGGTCTCCACCATGATGGGGCTCGGCGCCCTGGAGCAGGGTGCCCCGGGCTATCTGGGCATGGCGGGGACCTACGGCAGCGGGGAAGCCAATGCCGCCATCGGGGAATGTGACCTGCTGCTGGCGCTGGGCGTGCGCTTTTCCGACCGGGTCACCGGCCCGGTGGCGAAATTTGCCCCGGGAGCAAACGTGGTGCATGTGGACATCGACCGGGCGGAGATCGGAAAAAACGTGGCGGCAGACCACCACATCGTGGGGGACGCCCTGGATGTACTGGAAGCGCTGGAAGAAGTTCTGGGAGACTATGCCGCCCCCGGCTGGCTCCCGGCCCGAAGGGCGGAGGAAGAACCGCTTTCCTACCCCGCCCGGCTGGTGCGCAGCATGGACCGGCTCACGGAGGGACAGGCGCTGGTGGTCACGGATGTGGGCCAGCACCAGCTCTGGACCGCCCGGCACTACGGCTTCCGCTATCCCGGGCAGCTCATCACCAGCGGCGGCTTCGGTGCCATGGGCTTCGGCCTGGGGGCCGCCCTGGGCGCCAAAGCGGGCAGGCCGGAGAAAACCGTGCTGCACATCACAGGGGACGGTTCCTTCCGCATGAATCTCACGGAGCTGGCCACCGCAGAGCATTACGGCCTGAGCGTCATCACGGTGATCCTCAATAATGCCGCTCTGGGTCTGGTGCGCCAGCGTCAGGCGCTAGATTTCCGGGGCCGCTATTCCCAGACCGGGCTGGACCGGGGGCCGGACTTTGTCCTGCTGGCCCGGGCCTACGGGCTGGAGGGCTGCCGGGCGGAAACACTGGAAGAATTTGAAGGGGCCTTCACCCGGCTGCTGGAGCAGGGGAAAGGCGGCGTGATCGATTGTTTGATCGGGAAGGATGAACACGCATGAACACGGATATGAAGAAACAGACCCTTTCCGTGCTGGTGGAAAACAACTCCGGCGTTCTGAGTCAGGTGACCCGCCTGTTTTCCCGGAAGGGCTATAACATTACCAGTCTGGCAGTGGGAGAGACCGACGACCGGCAAATTTCCCGCATCACCGTCATCCTCCTGGGGACCGACCGCATGGCCGCGCAGCTGGCGGCCCAGCTGGAAAAGCTGATGCCGGTCATCAGCGTGCAGATCCTCACGGACCGAAACGCCATCCACCGGGAATTTCTCATGGTGAAGGTCCGCGCCTCCGACAAGGACAGCCGGGATGAAATCATCCAGATCGTGAATGTCTTCCGGGCCTCCATCGTGGACATCGGCCGGGAAAGCCTGATGATCGCCATCACCGGCGACGAATCCAAGACAGAGGCATTTCTGGAGCTGATGAGCTCCTTCGGCCTGCTGGAAATCGCCCGCACCGGCTCCATCGCCCTGGAGCGGGGCAGCGGCACCATTCATGACGACAGTAAGAAACGCAGCGAGTACGCCATCGGAAAGCAGTTGTAACTATGGAAAACAGAGAAAAACAGGATCACAAGCGTCTGGGGCTCTTTTTTGCTCTGGCAGTCATCATGGGCCTCATTTATCTGTGCTGGGGCCAGAATAACAGCGCCGCTACCCTCTTTCAGGTGGGCTTCCTGCGCTATCACGTGGAGGATCCGCTGGCTGCGGACCCCGGCTATGCCCTGACGGAGGCGGAGCAGTCCCTGTTTGACGCCGCGCTGGAGGAAGGCCGCATCTGGGCGGAAATGCATCCCGGGGAGCATGGCAGTTATGAGACCGTCAGCGCTGCCCGCTGGTTCGGCGAGCCGGTGAAGCTTACCCTGGAATACAGCTACCACAGCCGGGGCGGGGACAAGACCGTGATTTTGCTCCACGGTTTTCAGGGCAGCAGGGCGGAATGTCTTGCCTGGGCGCCCTACTGGTGGGAGCAGGGCTATAATGTGCTCATCCCCGGGCAGCGGGGCTATGCCGACCCCGGCAGCGAGAATCCGGTGCCCACCACCTACGGTGTTTATGAGCAGTTTGACCTCTACGACCTGATCTTTGCCCTGGGTCTGGAGGATGAAACGGTGCTGGTCCACGGCAAAGGCAGCGGCGCTGCAGCCGCCATCTACATGGCAGCCAACGGCGAGCTTGCCGCCGCCGGGCTGGACGGCCTGGTGGCCGAGGGGATCTACGACAATCTGGGGACTCTCCGCCGGGAGCAGACCAAGCGGCACTTCCACCTGGGCGAATACTTCAGCGGGAAGTTTCTGCGCTATCAGGTGCGCAAGCACCTGGGCTTTGACCCGGACAGCGCGGACCTGAGCGCTGCCGCCGCCAATCTGGATATGCCGGTGCTCTTCCTCTGCGGCCGGGACGAGAGCTTCCTGGGCCCGGAAAAGACCCGGAATGTCTATGAAGCCTGCAGCGCCCCAAAGGCCCTGGAGGAGCTGCCGGAGGTATCCTTCCGCATGCTCTGGGCCGGGGCGGGGGAACGCTACCGCAGCAGCGTGACGGCTTTTCTTGCAAATGCTGGAATTGCGTGATATACTTCCCTGAAAGCTTACAAGACCTTGAATGAATGTGAGGCTGAACATATGAGAACCATCATCACGTCCGACAGCACCTGCGACCTGAGCAGCGGGCTGCTGCAGCGTTTTCAGATTCAGACGATGCCCCTCCATGTGGTGCGTCCCGGCGGCCGGGAGTATCGGGACGGTGTGGACATCAAGCCCGCCGACATCTTCCGCTATGCCGAAGAGGACGGGAAGCTCTGCACCACCGCCTGCATCAGCGTGGGGGAATATGACAGCTTTTTCCGGGAAGCCCGGGAGCGGGGAGACGCGGTGATCCATGTGAACCTCGGCTCCGGCTTTTCCGCCTGCCACCAGAACGCCAGGATCGCCGCGGCGGAGCTGGACAATGTGTTCGTGGTGGATTCCAAAAACCTTTCCACCGGCCAGGGCAATCTGGTGCTGGACGCCGCTGAGCTGGCCCTTGCCGGCGAGCAGCCCGAAAGCATCGTGAAGGAGCTGGAGCTGCGGGCTTCCAAGC
>JAZSQG010000362.1:0-7682 GCA_045537855.1 Oscillospiraceae bacterium | reverse complement strand
GCCATGAACACCTTCGCCGCTGCCGAGCAGCAGGGCGAACGCTTCTTTGAGTTCCTGGGCGTCAGCAGCCTGGAGGAAGCCCGGAAGGTGGACGCCGTGACGCTGCGGGACAAGTGCGAAGAATTCCGCGGCATGTTCGGCACCAGCACCGACGGTGTGTTCCAGACCGGCGAAGCCACCAGGAACATCATGCTGGGCAAGCGCTATCCCGTGCCCCTGATGATCACCCGCACCGAGGACGAATTCGCTATGGGCCTCATGGCCAATGACAAGTAGGAGTTCCGGGCCCGGGCGGAGGAGATCTTCGGGGATCGGGCGGAAGACTTCCTGCGCATCTGCTCCGGTGAGCACGGTGAAGCGGTGAAGAAGTCCTTCGCCAACGGCCTGGAGGTGGCCATCCGCGCCCTTACGCAGCAGCAGGAGACCCTGGGCATCGATTCCCCCGTGTACTACGCGGTCTTTGATGCGGAGATTCCCGGCTGGGACAATCCCGGTACTTTCCACAGCGTGGACCTCTGGTTCTACTTTGAGACCCTGGCCAAGTGCTGGCGTCCCTTCAAGGGCAAGCACTATGACCTGTCCCGGCACATGTGCAACTATTGGGCCAACTTCATCCGCAGCGGCGATCCCAACGGCGACGATGCCGACGGTACGCCCATGCCCCTGTGGCAGCCCATGACCCAAAAGGCTCCCCACGCCCTGCGTTTTGCCGACACGGTAGAAGCGGTGGAGAAGGAAGCCGACGCCCTCCATGCCCTGCTGGCAGAGACCTACCTGAAAAAGCTTAACGGCTGAAGCCCCGAAGCGTAACGATCCCCCCCGCCGTCCGGAGCCCGAAAGAGCCTCCGGACGGTTTTTTACCCTCCGGGATGCATAAAAAACGCGGGGTTCTTGGCAAAAATGCCAATTTCAGATTGCAAGCTTGTGCGAATTGTGGTAAATTCAATATGGCTATCTGTACATATTTAACAGAAACTGGATTTTTCGGGGGATTTGTGTTCCCCTGCACCGATATATTTGACTCCCGGCTGACTGCGGCAGGAAAGACCCCGCTGCAGGCCGCGCCGGGGCGAAGAAAGCGAGGCTCACCCACATGAAACTGAAGCTTGCACTGCTTACCGCCGACAGCGAATACGGAAAGCGTCTCTTCGATGTGCTGAACTGGAAGTACGCCGAGCGGGTCGCTGTCCGTTATTTTACCGCTGCGGAAACCGCCCTTGACTATCTGCGGGAAAACAGCGTGGACATTCTGCTGGCGGACGAAGACATTGGGCTGCCGGATGGGGCGCTGCCCCGCCGCTGCATTCTGGCCCGGCTGTGTGAGCGCAAGAGCCAGCGGGACGGGGACGATACCCGCATCGCCAAGTATCAGAAGGTGGGGGATATGCTGAAGGACCTGCAGTCCCTCTATGCCGACCGGGGCGATGTGATTCTGGATTTTGCCGCCGGCGACCTGCAGACGGCGGTGATCACCTTTGCGTCTCCTGCCGGGGGCTGCGGAAGCTCCACGGCAGCTGCCGCCTGCGCCCTGCACCTGGCCCGGCACGGCAAGAAAGTGCTGTATCTGGGCTGTGAGCTCTTCGGCACCGCCGATCACCTGTTTATGGACGGACAGGAGCGGGAGGGTCTGGGCCGCCTGCTGTTCTATCTCAAGAGCAAGAGCGCCGCGCTGAACCTGAAGCTGGAAGGGCTGACGGTGAGCCGGGAGGGTGTGGACTATATCGCCGCCTGCGACACCGTCATGAATCTGATGACGGTGAGCGGCGAGAACGTGGAATATTTTACGGAGCTGCTCCGCAGCATGGGCCGCTACGATGCGGTGATCTTCGATACCAGCTTCGTACCCGGGGACGCCTTCTGGGCCCTGCTGGGCTGCTCCCACCGGGTGGTGGTCACGCTGGACGGCAGCCGGCAGGCCCAGCGGAAGTTTGAACGGGCGGTGGAGCTTCTGCGGGCCCAGGAGGGACGCTCGGAACATCGCATGCTGGATAAGCTGCGGGTGCTGTATAACCGGGTGGCCAGCAAGGGCGCAGACATGCCTGCCAACCCCGAGTTCCCCGTGCTGGGGGGCGTCAACCGCATCGAAGGCGGCAGCGACTGGGAGCGCATTCAGGCCATCAGCGGCAAAGATGTGTTTTCCGCCCTCCTCAATACCCGCAGCCGGGGAGGTGAAGCCCAGTGAGCCGGGATTACGTTTCCGATACAGCGGAGCAGCTGCGGCAGCAGATCAGCGAAGAGCTGCGCCTCAGCGAGCTGAGTGACGAGCAGCTCCGGGAAGAAGTGGAGCGCATCGTCCTGCAGCGCATGCGGGGCACCGGCGCCACGGTGGACGAACAGGTGGCGGTGGCGGAGCGCATCTTCAGCTCCATCCGCGGTCTGGGCGTTCTGGACGAAATTATGGCCGATGACAGCATCACCGAAGTGATGATCAACGGCCCGGACAATATTTTCGTGGAAAAGGCGGGCAAGCTGGAAAAGCTGGACCGGGGCTTTGAAAGCGAGCGGCATCTGGAGAACGTCATCCAGCGCATCGTGGGAAAATTCGGCCGGGAAGTCACCCAGGCAGATCCCATCGTGGACACCCGCCTGCCGGACGGTTCCCGTGTCAACGTGGTGATGCCGCCCATCTCTCTGGTGGGGCCGGTGGTGACCATCCGAAAGTTTTCCAAAACGCCCATGACCATCCAGCAGCTGCTGAAGTACGGCTCCCTGACGCCGGAGGTGGCGGAGGTGCTGGAAAAGCTGGTGCGGGCCAAGTACAACATCTTCGTGGCCGGGGGAACTGGCTCCGGCAAAACCACCTTTCTCAACGCCCTGTCCAACTTCATCCCCAAGGAAGAGCGCATCATCACCATTGAGGACTCGGCGGAGCTGAAGATCAGCGGCATCCAGAACCTGGTCAGCCTGGAAGTGCGAAACGCCAATACTTCCGGCGCCGGCGCCGTGACCATCAGGGACCTCATCAAAGCATCCCTGCGTATGCGTCCCGAGCGCATCGTGGTGGGCGAAGTCCGCGGCGAGGAAGCGCTGGATATGCTCCAGGCCATGAACACCGGCCATGACGGCTCCCTCAGCACCGGCCACGCCAATTCCACCCGGGATATGCTCTCCCGGCTGGAGACCATGGTGCTCCAGGGCTCCAGCGGCATGCCCCTGCAGGCCATCCGCCAGCAGATCGCCTCTGCCCTGGACATTATCGTGCATCTGTCCCGTCTGCGGGACCACTCCCGGAAGACCATGGAGATCTCCGAGGTGCTGGGCATGGAAAACGGCGAGATCGTGATGAATCCCCTCTATATATTTGAAGAAGACGAACACTCTACGCTGACCCGCGTGTCCGGCAGTCTGCGGCGCACCGCCAACCCCATGGTGCATGTGGAAAAGCTGCGTATGGCCGGTATGGCGGATATTCTGTAAGGAGAGGCAGGAGCGCAAGTGCGTACACGGAATAAAAAAGAACGCTATATTCCCAAAACGGGTCTCCTGGGCAACGGCGAAGACTACAGTGTCTGCCGGGTGGGCGTGGGAGAGAGCATCGCCGCAGGTGCCGTGGGCATGGCGGCGGGCTTTGCCGTGGGCTGGGTGTTTTACGAGCATCTGCTGCTGGCCCTGCTGTTCGGCGCCGTCGCCGCAGCGGTGGCGGTGAAGGCATGGCGGAAAAACCGCCTTAATAAGCGGCGGCAGAATCTGCTGCTGCAGTTCAAGGAACTGCTGGAATCCCTTGCCACCTCTCTGGGTGCGGGTTCCAACGTGCCGGATGCCTTTATGGCTGCTTCCGGCGACATGGCAAACCGCTTTTCCCGGGATGCGGACATCACCAGAGAACTGCGCATCATCAACAGCGGTCTGGCCAACGGCTTCAGCATCGAAGCCCTGCTGCTGGATTTTGGCGACCGCAGCGGTCTGGATGACATCCTCAGCTTTGCCAATGTCTTCGACACCTGCTACCGCAAGGGCGGCGACATCCGGGAAGTGCTGAAGAATACCCACCGGGTCCTCAGCGAGAAGATCGACATCGACCTGGATATCCGCACGGCGGTGACCGCCCAGCAGACGGAGCAGAACGCCATGATGGCCATGCCCGTGGTCTTTGTGTTTCTGCTCAAGCAGATGGGCAGCGATGTCATCGACCTGACCAGTCGGGTGGGGCGCATTTCCACCACCATTGCCGTGGTGATCTTCGTGGTAGCTTTCCTGGTGAGCCGGAAGATCATGGATATCAAGGTGTAAGGAGGAGGGGCAGATGCAGTTATTTCTCATTCAGGCTGCTGCCACGGTACTGGCAGCAGTGTATCTCATCCTCTTCCTCATGAGCGGCAGCAAGTACCGCCAGATGATGGAGGCCATGGACGATCCGCTCCGGGGCCTTGCCCGGGTGGGCTTTCAGGTGCTGGATATGGTGGGCTTCCGGGCAGGCGGCCGGAGCCGGGAAAAGGAGCTGAAAAATTTCCGCATCGTTTACGGAAAGAAGTACGGTGAGTTTTACTTCCGGGCCAACATGGCCCAGCGTATCTCCCTGGGCAGCCTGACCTTCATTGCCGGTCTGCTGCTGGCGGTGATCCTGGAAACGCCTGTTCTGGCCCTCATCGCCGCCATTCTGGCCTTCTCCGTGGTGTATTACTACCGCAGCCTGGTGTCGGAAAAGATCCGCCAGCGCAGCGAGAGCTTTTCCTCCGAGTATCCGGAGCTGCTCAGCAAGCTGGCCCTGCTCATCAATGCGGGCATGATCATGACGGAAGCATGGGAGAAGATCGCCAATACCGGCAGCGGCATCCTCTACGAGGAGATGCGCATCACCCTGGGGGACATCCGCAACGGTATGCCGGCTGCGGACGCGTATCTGGAGTTCTCCTACCGCTGCAGCAACGACGATATCACCAAGTTCATCTCCACCCTGATCCAGAATATGCGCAAGGGCAACCGGGAACTGGTGGAGTACCTGACCCAGTATTCCCAGGAAGCCTGGAACCAGAAAAAGCAGCGCGCCCTGCAGAAGGGGCAGGCTGCCTCCAGCAAGCTGATGATTCCCATCGGCATGATGTTCGTGGGACTGCTGCTGATGATCTGTGTCCCCATCTTTGCAGGAATCGGCTTCTGAAGCCGTTCTGAAATATTGTAAATTCAGCGTGAAAGGAGAGGAAAAGTTATGCGGAATGCCTGTATTCGTTTCCACTGTGCGGCAATGAACGCCAAGCAGAAGCTCGCCGGCTTTTTCCGGGGCGAGGAAGGCGGCGCGGGTATCATCGCGGCGGTCATCCTCATTGCCATCGTGATCGTTCTGGGCGTGGCGTTCAAGGACCGTGTCCTCCAGCTCTTTGACCAGATCTGGCCGGACGCGGGTGGCACCGACTTTACGGCGCCTGTGACCCCGAAATAAGCATTTCGGAAATCGCGGACGCAGGGGCTGCCGCAGTTTGCGGCGGCGGAAAGAAATCGCGCGTGCAGATGTGGGGCCTGAAGTGCTTCAGGCCCCGGCATGCGCAGAGGGATTCGTGATGAAAGAACGTAAAAAGCTCTGGGCAGCAGGGGAGCGGGGCGCCGCCACCGTGATCGAGGCGGCCATCGTGCTTCCCATCTGTCTGCTCATTGTGCTCTTTGTATTTTGCTTTGGATTCTTCCTGAACCAGATGGCATTGCTGGAATCCGCTGCCGAGCGGGGCATCCTTCTGGTGCAGAAATTATATACGGACCCCAATGCCGATGCACTGCTGGACCTGGAATACGGGCAGAGCAATGCTGCCGCGGGCTACCGCGCCCGGGACAGTCTGGCAGACATCGAGTATGACTACGACCCCTACCGCTACTGGGGCAAGTATGAGACCGAGGGCATCGGCGAGCTGGTGGAGGAGCATGTGGAGGAGATCATCCGCAATGCCCAGCTGGTGTATCTGGAGCCGCTGCTGGGGCAGCCCAAGGTGCGTTACGAAAATGCGGGCGGCCTCATCTCCAAGTCGGTATCCATCACCGTGGAGCAGGATTTCAAGGTCTTCCCGGTGGTGCGGAAGCTGCTGGTCCCCAATATGGATACCGGCCTGAAGGCCGAAGCGCATATGAACATCGTCAGCCAGACGGAGTTTGTACGCAATACGGATTTTATCTGCGACCTGGTGGAGCGCGCCGCCGCGGGTACCAAGGTGGAAGAACTCATCAACAAGGTCCAGAGCATTTTTGACAAGATCGGACAGTTTTTCACGGGCTGATGCCGCCGGCGGCGGTACAGTCCGGCGGAAAGGAAGAAGCGATATGTGGCTGCTGCGGTTCTTTACAAAACACAGAGGATCTGTTTCCATCCTCATGGCCATCATCATGCTCCCCACCCTCACGGTGGTGGGCATTCTGGTGGACCTTGCCAACCGGAATCTTTCCAAGGCCATGGTGGAAAACGCCGGGGAACTGGCAGCCAGCTCGGCCCTTTCCCATTACGATACCGTCCTTGCCGATGTCTACGGCCTCTTTGCCATGAGCCAGACGGAGGAGGACCTGTCCGCCAATCTGGAAGCGTACATCAATAACACCCTGGATGCGGCGGGCCTGCTGGACCCGGATCTGGGGCTGGACAGCGATACCCTGAACAGCCTGCAGGAAATGGTGCAGGGCGCCCTGGGGAGCGTCACCTCCGAGGACCTGGGTCCGGATATCATGGATATCGCGGTGACGGATGTGAGCGCTCAGGGCGTGGAGCTCAGCGCCCTGAGCAATCCCGACATGCTCAAGGGGCAGATCGTGGAATTCATGAAGTATCGGGGCGTGGCCGAGGTGGGCATGGACCTCATCAGCTCCCTCAATGCCCTGAAGTCCGTGCAGGAGAAGTCGGAAGTTACCGATGCACAGATGGAGGTGCAGGAATCCGTCAGCGAGCTGGGGGATGAGGTGGGCAGCTTCTACCGGAAGATCGTGCTGTGCGATAATACGGTGAAGCAGATCCAGGACCTCTATCGGGCTGTGAACTGGTACGGCATCCGCGTGATGCTGGAGAGCGCCACCCACCATGTGGTAGAACTGGCCTTCCGGGCAGACCTTGAAGACTATGTGTATGAACTGAAGCAAAACAGCTCCAGCGAATTCATCGTAGTCCGCTACACCTATGAAGAGATCCTGGAAGACAGCAGAACTGTGACCAGGGCCAAATATGACGATGACTTTGCCGTCATGCGCAACGAGGTGGATACTCTCATCGCGGATCTGAGTCCGGACAGTATGGGCGCCTGGGATCCCATGCTGGAAAATGCGATCGATACCGACCTGGAGGACTATTTTGCCAACAGCTACTACCCCAGGATGGAGAAGATCATTCCGCTGACGGATTATGGCATGGGCCTTTCCCAAAAGGTACGGGAACTGACGGCGCAGCTCAGCGCCCTGCAGGCAGCCGAGGAGCCGGACGAAGCGGAAATCGCCGCAGTGGCGCAGCTTCTGGCCGAGCATCAGGGCCTGCTGAACGATATCCATAACGCCCTGTTCACCGCCGCGTCATATATGCGCGGTGCCTTTGAATTTACCCATGACTATGTAAGCTACAACAAACAGCGCTATTACGGGCTTTACAGCACACTGGGGCGTGTCCACGATGAGCTCTACCCTCTGTATGAGACCGTGCACGCCGCAAAGCAGATGGATGACATGCTGGACATCTTCAATGATGCCATCAAGGCCGGCGAGGCGGTGAAGGAAAAGATCCGCGC
>JAZSQG010000239.1:0-3556 GCA_045537855.1 Oscillospiraceae bacterium | reverse complement strand
CCCTGTGCTTCGGTGTCAGCGGCGCCTTCGGGGGCCTGTATCGGAAAAAGGGAAGGCTCCCGGTGGCGGTCTGCTGCGTGCTGGGCAATGCCCTTGCTGCCTTCTGGGCCGCCCCGGAACAGCTGCGCACCGGCCTCCTCTACGCCTGCTTTATTGCATCGGTTTTGTTTATGCTTCCCTCGGAGCGCTTTTTCCAGAACCTCAGGCCCCGGGAACGGACGCCGGTGAAAGGGGCTGCCAGCGAGCTGAGCTATCTCATGGACCGTGCGACCCTGGCTGCGGAAGCCTTCCGGGAACTGCAGGATATGCTGCGCAGCACCCGGGAAGCCGGGAAAAACGATGAGGATATCATGAGCGTCTTTGATGTGGCTGCGGAACGGGTCTGCTGCCGCTGTCAGAATCGGGACCTCTGCTGGGGTCGGGAGTATCAGGAGACCCGGGACGCTCTGCTCCAGGCCGTTCACGCCATTGATGCCCGGGGCAGTGCCCAGCCGGAGGACTTTCCTCTGCATTTCCGGGATCGCTGCCGGGATGTGCGGGGCTTTACCGAGGCAGTGAGCCGGGAAATGAAGGCCCTGTATCTCCGGCGGCAGATGAAAAGCCGTCTGAAGGCGGACCGGGACCTGCTCTACCGCCAGTACGGGGATTTTGCACAGGTGCTGCAGGGCATTTCCGCAGGGGCCATTGTCCCGGGAAGGGAAGAACGCAGACTGGAACGGCTTCTGGATGAATTCCTGGGCGAATTTGCCCCGGGCACAGAGTGCGGCGTGTTTCGGGACGGGAACGGACGCCTCCATGTGGATATTCAGGGGGCGCAGCTCCATGTGCTGCTGGAGCGGGAATTCTGGCTGGAGCGCATCTCCTCCGTGCTGGGGGTAAGCCTCTGCTGTCAGGAGGAGCAGGAAAGCTGCGTGCATCTGCTGGAGGAGGAAGTCTTCAGCGCGGAGGTGGGGGTTGCCAGTGCAGGTCGGGGCGGGAAGGAGCCCAGCGGTGACGTGACCCGCTCCTTCAAAACGGCGGAAGGCTACCTTTTCCTCATCGTGGCGGATGGGATGGGCAGCGGTGCGGCTGCCGCCGAGGACGGACGCAGCGCCGCCTTTCTGGCGGAAAAGCTTCTGCGCAGCGGTGTGCGTCCGGAGACGGTGATGCGCCTGCTCAATGACGCCCTGCTGCTGAAAAGCGAAAAGAGCATGAGCTGCGCCGGCATCGATCTGATGCGGGTGAACCTCTTCACCGGGGAGGCACTGGTCTGCAAATATGGGGCTGCTCCCTCCTATATCCGCAGCGGAAGTCAGGTGCAGGTGGTGCGGGGGAAGAGTCAGGCTGCCGGAGCCGGGCCCTGGCAGCCGGACTGTGCAAGGCTGTACATGCACGCCGGCAGCGCCGCCGTCATCGTCAGTGACGGGGCGGACCGCTGCGAGGGCATCAGCGAAGCGCTGCTGCATTACGAGGGTGGGAGCCTCCGGGAGCTGGCCTGCACCATCCTTACCAACGCCGCCGCCCGGGCGGGCTGGGAGGACGATATGACCGTCCTGGCCCTGAAACTGGAAAAACATGGCCGGGATGGTATAAGCGACGAAGAAGCGGGGAAAATCACCATATAATCCAGGCCCGAGGGCCGGAAAAGGATGGTGCAGCGCGTGATGGTAAAAGGTGTTTCCCGGCAGATCATTCTGGTCGAATCTCCGGATTCGAACCTGTTTGAAAAGGCGATTTTTATTCTGAAGGACGGACGCTGCGGTGCCGGGGCCCAGGAACTGCTGGAGGAAGCCCAGCGCATCGCCGACGGCTATCTCCGGGAGCATCTCAGCCCTAAAAAGCGGCGTCCCGGCCCGCTCCTGTATGCTGCTTTGGGTGCCGGTGTCACCGGCGCTGCCTGGGTGCTGGTGAGTCTGCTGTGAAGAGTTGTGAGAAATGCACAAATTACGCAGGGAAAAATTGGCTTGACTTTGGGGAAAGGGGAGTATATCCTCATAGATAGTTAGATTAACTATCTATTTCTTCGGAGGGCTTTGCTGTGGCAGAAGCACTGAAGCGAAATCGGGATATTACCTACATTTTCCGGCTGAACAATGCGCTGATCAAGCAGAAAAACCGCAGAATGGGTCAGTATGATCTGACCTCCATTCAGGCGGATGTGCTGGTGTATATCCTCTCCCATCACGAAAGCCGGGAGATCAATCAGCTGGATCTGCAGGCGGTGTTCAAGCTCACCAATCCCACGGTCTCCGGCATCGTGGACCGGCTGGAGGAAAAGGGCTTCATCAAGCGGGTGCGCAGCGAAAAGGATGCCCGTTATCGGCGGCTGATTCCCCTGGAAAAGGGCCTTGCGCTGAATGAGGTGCTGCGCAGGAGCGCTTCGGAAGCGGAGATGGCGCTGGTGCGGAACATGAGCGAAGAAGAGCAGGCAGAGTTCGAGCGCCTGCTGAAAGTGGCGCTGGACACCGTGGAAGAGGACTGAAGTATATGATTTTGCCCGGAGCAGGTCTGCTCCGGGCACTTTTGTGATATGGGCGGAATGTGACACCCGGGTAGTTGGCGGGCAGAAACTTCCGCTGCCGCAGCCCTTCTTGCGCAGGCTTCCGCCGCGTGGTAATATGAAATATGTAAGTTGGCGGTATGTTCGGACTTGAAACGGAGGGGAAAGGTGTGAAGAAACGACTGAGATATCTGATACTCCCCGTGGTGACCCTGCTGCTGGAACTCCTGCCCTACGGCGCTGTGTGCAATTTTGCCAATCCCGAGGGGGAGCCTTGGAGGGAGACCTACTCCTATTTCAGCCTGCTGCCCTTTGGCTATGCCAATTTCGCACCCTTGCTCACGGCGCTTGTTTCCTGTGCCGTGCTGATCGTGCTGCTGCTTTTCTGCTTCCGGGGCACTCCACGCAGCCTGAAGGCGGCAAAGATCCTGCTGGGGATCGGCGTTCTGCTGTCCCTGTGTCCGTTGCTGCCGGGCCTTCGGTATTTTTCCCTTGTGGGTGCTCTGATCACGGCATCGCTCCTTGCGGAACTGCTGGTGTTATACTTCCCGATTGGGCAGGCAAAAACGTGAAAAAATCCGGGCTGCAGTTGCAGCCCGGATTTTGCTTTTTGCATTTTGGCACAGCATATTTTGGGCGTCACATCAGGCTCTGCGCCACTTGACGCCTTCCTTGCTGTCCTCCAGAACGATGCCCATGTCCTTGAGCAGGTCGCGGATACGGTCCGCCTCTGCCCAGTTTTTTGCGGCTCGGGCAGCGGTACGGGCGGCTACCAGGGCGTCGATCTCCGCGTCTTCTTCACTTCCGGCGGCTTCCGGGGCCTTGCGGGCTTCCTCGGCCTTCTGCAGGAGGTTCAGGGAGAGGACCTGGTCAAACTTCTCCACCAGAGCCAGCTTAGTGGCACCGGAAACTTCGGCCTTCAGCACATCGTACAGGGCGGTGATGGCCAGAGAAGTGTTCAGGTCATTGGCGAGGGCTCCGTCGAAGGCGGCGTAGAGCTTGTCGTAGGCTTCCTGCTCCACTTCGCCGCTGCAGTCCACGGAAGCCAGCCGGGCAATGAGCTTTTCGAAGGCCACG
>JAZSQG010000035.1:0-5359 GCA_045537855.1 Oscillospiraceae bacterium | reverse complement strand
CATGGTGCTCAGCTCGATCTTATAGCTCAGTCCGAAGAGGCTGTACACTTCGTCAAAGAGGCGCACAACGCCCTGGATTTCATCCCGCATCTGATCTCTCGTCATGAAGATGTGAGAGTCGTCCTGGGTGAAGCAGCGCACGCGGAAGAGGCCGTGGAGCGCGCCGCTGAGCTCGTGGCGGTGGACCAGACCCAGCTCCGCCACACGCATGGGCAGCTCGCGGTAGGAGTGAGGCTCCAGCTTGTACACCAGCATACCGCCGGGGCAGTTCATGGGCTTGACGGCGAAATCCTCTTCGTCAATGACCGTGGTGTACATGTTGTCCTTATAGTGATCCCAGTGCCCGCTGCGGTGCCACAGTTCCTGATTCAGGATGATGGGCGTGGAGATCTCCACATAGCCGTAGCGCTTATGAACTTCCCGCCAGTATTCCAGCAGGGTGTTGCGCAGGACCATGCCCTTGGGCAGGAAGAAGGGGAAGCCGGGACCCTCGTCCATCAGGGTAAACAGGCCCAGTTCCTTGCCAAGCTTGCGGTGGTCACGCTTCTTGGCTTCTTCAATACGCTGCAGATAGGCATCCAGCTCTTCCTTCTTGGGGAAGCAGGTACCGTAAATACGCTGCAGCATCTTGCGCTTGGAATCGCCGCGCCAGTAGGCACCGGTGCAGCTTGTAAGCTTTATTGCGTTACCCTTCAGCTTGCCGGTGCTGACCAGATGGGGGCCGGCGCAGAGGTCGGTGAAATCGCCCTGGCTGAAGAAGCTGATGACTGCATCTTCGGGCAGGTCATTGATCAGCTCCACCTTATAGGGCTCGTTGAGGCTCTCCACGAACTGCAGAGCCTGCTGGCGGGGCATCTCAAAGCGGGTCAAGGCGATGTTTTCCTTGATGATT
The DNA here is from genome assembly GCA_045537855.1 of Oscillospiraceae bacterium. Classification (GTDB taxonomy): domain Bacteria; phylum Bacillota; class Clostridia; order Oscillospirales; family Oscillospiraceae; genus UBA1774. The sequence continues at coordinate 4,467 of JAZSQG010000035.1, read as the reverse complement.
TTACGCATCTCCGCTTCCAGCTTCAGCAGCACTTCCGGGGTAAACACGGTTTCCGAATCGATATCGTAGTAGAAACCATCCGCAATGGCCGGACCAATGGCCAGTTTGGACTCCGGATACAGGCGCTTGACGGCCTGAGCCAGAACGTGGGATGCAGTGTGCCGGAAGGCCAGTCTGCCGCCCTCATCCTCAAACGTGAGGAAGTTGACGCTGCAGTCATGCTTCAGAGGCAGAGGAAGGCCATGCACTTCCCCGTCCACCGTGGCGCAAAGCACCTTTCTGGCAAAGCCTTCCGAGATCTTGCCGGCAACGTCCAGGAGCGTGGCTCCCTTTTCCACCTGGATGACGCTGCCATCCTTCAAAGTTACATTGATCATGTGTATCCTCCTTGGGCGTCCATACCAAAGACTACCCGAAATCTATATCATAAGCTTTCGCTTACAATATGCCAAATACTGCTCCGATGAGGAGCGTGAGCCCCGCGAACAGGGGCTGATGCAGAACATAAACCAGCAGCGCCCGCTTCCCCACTGCGGAAAGAAACGGCACATCCGCAGTATAAAGAAAACCCGGCATCCTGCCCTGACGGATCTTGCCCCCAAGCCAGGTCCCGAAGAGAAAAACAAAAATCCACGGAAACACGGGAAAGTAATCCGCCGTGTAAAAATCCTCCCGCACAAAGCCGAGGGGAAAAAGCCAGGATATCTCCGTTCCGAAGACGCCCCGGGCCAGTTTCGCCGTCATGGCCACCATAAGGGCATAGAAACAGGGTGCAAACCAGTCCGGCAGCCGCTCCAGCCATTTGCCGAAGAAGCCGTAAAAGATCATGCAAATGGACAGCATATGCAGCACGCCGAAGAGAATGCGCACACCCATGGGAAAACCCCACATGTACGCCGTCACCCAATCGACCAGACAGGTCACAAGGGTCAGGGCCAACGCAACAGCCAGCAGTTTTCCGCCGCGCCGGAGATTGCTCCGGGAAAAGCGGGATGAAATGCCGCTGAGCAGGATAAACAGCCCCGCAAACACAGACTGCAGCACATCAAAAACAGGATTGGTAAACAACCACACGGGCGCCCCGAGAAACACTACCAGATCCAGCAGAAAATGGTGCGCACACATGAGGATCACGCACAGGCCCCGCAGGGCATCCAGACTTTTGATGCGTCCGCCGCTGTAAGAACTCATTTACTCACGTTAAAGCGGAAGAGGACAATGTCGCCATCCTTCATGATGTACTCCTTACCTTCGCTGCGGATCAGGCCCTTTTCCTTGGCGGCCTGCATGGTGCCCACGCGCACCAGATCGTCAAAGGAGACCACTTCCGCCCGAATAAAGCCGCGCTCGATATCCGTGTGGATCTTACCCGCAGCCTGGGGCGCCTTGGATCCCTTGCGCACCGTCCAGGCACGCACTTCGGGTTTGCCGGCGGTGAGGAAGCTCATGAGGCCCAGCAGGTCGTAGGCGCAGTTGATGAGGCGGCTGAGACCCATCTCCTGAATGCCCATATCCTCCAGAAATGCGCCGCGCTCCTCCTCGGGCATATCCATCAGGTCCATTTCCAGCCGGGCGCAGATGGGCATGCACTGCTCCCCTGCCGCCTCGGCAAATTCCTTCAGCTTCAGATAATGCTGGCAGCTGTCCAGGGCGGCATAGCCGTCCTCATCCAGATTGGCAGCATAGATCACGGGCTTGAGGCTCAGCAGACCGCCGTCGGCGAAAAGGATCTGGTCCTCGTCGGCAATTTCAAAGGTGCGGGCGGGCTTTCCGTCGCTGAGGTGCTGCAGAAGTTCTTCAAAGAGCGTCGCTTCATGCTGATATTTCTTGTCGCTCTTCATATTCTTCTTTGCCTTTTCCAGGCGGCGCTCCACCACTTCGATATCGGCCAGCACCAGCTCCAGATTCAGGATCTCCACATCCCGCAGGGAGTCGGCAGCTTCGTCATAAATATCCTCGTTGTCAAAGCAGCGCACCACATGAACCAGGGCGTCCGTCTGCCGGATGGCGGCCAGGAACTTGTTGCCCAGACCTTCGCCCCGGCTCGCGCCCTGGGCAAGACCGGCGATATCCACAAACTCGATGGTGGCGGGGGTGACTTTGTCAGGCTCATGGAGCTTCGCCAGCCAGTCCAGCCGCTCGTCCGGCACGGGAACGGTGCCCAGATTGGGGGTGATGGTGCTGAAGCGGTAGCTGGCGGTTTCCGCCTTCTCGCCCGTCATCGCATTAAAAAGCGTACTCTTGCCTACATTGGGCAGACCCACGATACCAAGTTTCATATATTTCAAATCTCCTTTGAATGTTCGGAAAATAAAGGAACTCCGTGCTGCGCCGGACCCTGCCGCTGCGGGAAGCCAGTCCACCGGCTCCCTTTCGCGGGGTGCGCATACAAATTCACTATAGTATAGCACAATGCACCCCGGCACTCAAGGTAATTTTGAAATTCTTCCCTGCTGAAAGATGGCTCCCGGCAGTTTGCCACCCCTGATCTGCGCGTACCACCGCCCTGCAACTGTCATTTCTGAATGATTCCAATACCTCAGAAAACTTAAACTGCAGTACACTGGCGCAAATCGGCTTTATATGATAAAATCAGACTATAAATTACTTTCACACCGCAGCCTGATGCGGAAAAGGAGCCGCCGTATGCCGAACACGGAGTACATAAGAAAATACAAGGAAGACCGCCCTGTGGTCGCGATCTGCTATGACTTTGACAAAACCCTTTCGCCGGATGATATGCAGGCACAGGGCTTCATCCAGTCTGTCGGTTACGATGTCTCTAAATTCTGGCAGGAATCAAACAGTCTGGCCGAAAGCAATGACATGGACCAGAATCTTGCCTATATGTTCAAGATGATGGACGCCGCGGAAGGTCGGGTACTGTTCACCAAAGATACGCTGCTGGAATGCGGATCACAGGTCACCCTGTTTCCCGGGGTGGAAAACTGGTTCCGCCGAATCCGGGAATACGGCGAAACCCACGGCGTCATTGTGGAGCATTATATCATCTCTTCCGGACTGAAAGAGATGATCGAAGGTACCGCCATTGCCGGAGAATTCGAGAAAATCTATGCCAGCGCGTTCTATTACAATGAAAAGAATGTTGCAAAATGGCCGGCACAGGTGGTCAATTACACAAACAAGACACAGTTTCTCTTCCGTATCGAAAAGGGCGTGCTGGATATCAATGACCCCGGGGTGAATGAAGCCTTTGCGCCGGAAGATATCCGGGTCCCCTTCCGTAATATGATCTATATCGGCGACAGTGATACGGATATCCCCTGTATGAAGCTGGTAAATTCCTACGGCGGTCACTCCATCGGCGTATACAACACTGACACGCAGGACAAAACGAAAGTCTATAAAATGATGCGGGAAGGACGCATCAAGTACTATGCGCCCGCTGACTACTCCGAAGGGGCGCAGCTGGACGAACTGGTAAAAGCCATCATCGCCCGCACCGCGACAAACGAAAAGCTGGAAGAGATCCATTTCCGCTGCAAAAAAGAAAACATCGAAGCTGACAGGCAGAACAGCGAAGAAGAACTGAAAAAGACCAGCTATCTTATCGCACTGGAAAACAGCACCACGTTTTCACGGACACATGAGATCATTGACAAACTGAGTCAGTACAATACCTGGTCCAGCGAAGAGAAAGACATTCTCTTCCGAATCGCTTTGAACAACAGCCAAGTCAAGTACATCGTAAATGACTCCGATGTATTGCTTTTCTACAGCAGGATCCTCCATGATATGAAGCACCTGACCGAAGACGCCAAAAAAGTCAAGGACCTGATCTCCCCGGAAAAATCGCCCTGACAACGTATAAAACAACAGGCATGACCGCTTGGTCATGCCTGTTATGATAATTATTTCTTATACCGCGAAGGAAAATTCCGTTATTCTTCCGATTCGCTCGCTTCCGCATTCTCAGCGGGCGCTTCCTCGGGAGCAGTTTCGGCAGCTTCGTCGTATTTTTCCACTTCTCCTGCTTCTTCCGCTTCTCCGTCGGCCTCCGCCTCTTCGGCAGCCTTTGCCGCTGCGGGAAGCTCGCGGTGCTCGCAGAGATAGGCGAAGGTGTCGCTGTCCATCACTTCGTGATCCAGCAGATAAGCAGCCGTCAACTCCAGAATGTCCATATTCGCTTCCAGAATACTGCGGCAGCGGTCATAAGCTTCCTCGATGATGCGCTTAACTTCTTCATCGATCTCGGCGGCGACCTTCTCGGAATAGCTCTTGGTGTGCCCGTAATCCCGGCCCAGGAAGACTTCCCCGCTGCCGGATTCATAGACCACGGGGCCAAGGGCTTCGCTCATGCCGTATTTCATCACCATGGCCTTGGCAATGGCGGTGGCGCGCTCCAGGTCATTGCTGGCGCCGGTGGAAATATCGTTGAGCACCAGCTTTTCGGCCACACGGCCGCCCAGCAGGGACACGATATCATCCAGCATTTCGCTGCGGGAA
>JAZSQG010000382.1:0-3024 GCA_045537855.1 Oscillospiraceae bacterium | reverse complement strand
CGCGTCGCACTTGTAGTCCACCGCCCGGTCTGCGCTGATGCCGAAGCGCCCGGCTTCCTTTGCCGCGTCGATATTGGCCCCAAGGAAGAGGAACTCCCAGCCGTGCTGCTCCTTCTGCCGCCCGATCATCCTGCGCACCTTGTCGTAGGTATACTGCCTGCTGGAATTTTCCATACCGTCGGTGATGATGACAAACATCGTCTTTTCCGGCACATCCTCTTTCCGGGCGTACTTGTGGACGTTTCCGATATGGTGGATGGCGCCGCCCAAAGCGTCCAGCAGGGCGGTGCTGCCCCGGGTGAAATACGCTTCCTCCGTCATGGGGGGCACTTTGCTCAGGGGCAGGCGGTCGTGGATAACCGTGCTTTCGTGGTCGAAGAGCACCGTGGAGACCAGGGCTTCCCCCGCTTCCTTCTTCTGCTTTTCGATCATGGCGTTGAAACCGCCGATGGTGTCGCTTTCCAGTCCGCACATGGACCCGCTCCGGTCCAGAATGAATACCAGTTCCGTCATAATGAAAAACCTCCTTCGTTTTGTGCCCTCAGTATGGCACAGGCGAAGGAGGCTTTGGTCGCATGGGAAGCGACATTTTAGAGTTCAAATCCCGAGATTCTTATATATGTAATTTCAGGATATTTTTCATAAATTCGCAGAAGTTTCTCTTCAGCATCGTTCCTGGCGTAGAAATAAATGTACTTCTTCTTCGCAGGAGCTTTGCTCATAAGTTTGGTACAATCCTTCTCCAGCTTTCTGTTGCTGGTAGCTGTTGTCACCGCAAAGCATTCTGCAGCAATCTCGCCGTCTATTGATTCAATGTCAAATCCGGATGAAGGCCCCAAATTGAGTTTCCATTCCTTTTCCGGATATCGACCCGACAATTGGCGAGCACCTTCGAGCACTACCAAATCAGAAAACATTTGATTCAGCTGTTCAATAAAATTGAGTTCTGTTCCCTTCAGGGGATCGACCCCCACTCTATCGAACTTTAACTCTTGTAAAAACTCCATCGCAGAAAGCAATCCTATTTTTTCTTTTAAGCGCTCGCGGGTTTCGTTGGCGTTGTTAAAAACCACACGTTTGTAGTGCTCAATCTCTTCGACCGTTTTTATAACCATAGTTATGCCTTTCCTCCTTCGGCAAGGTCTTCATCAAAACTGCGGTATAGGCCAGCGTGACGGCGCAGAGGATCGCGATGCGCAGCAGAGATTCCGCCCCGGCGGAGAAGGCCGACAAGGAGTTCAGCAGCCCATGGGAGAGGATGCAGGGCCACAGGGAGCCGCCGCGCAGAAAGAGGATGAGGTAGAGAAAGCCGATGAGCACGGCGCAGACGATCTGCACCAGATTTTCCCCAATGCCCATGCCGCTGCCGTTTACAAGATTGAGGATATGCCCCAGACCGAAGGTGAGGCTGGAGACCACGGCCGCCCAGCGGACGCTGCTGCGCTCCATGGCCCGAAACAGGAAGCCCCGGAAAATGAGCTCCTCCAGAAAGCCCACGCAGAGCATCTTGACGAGGAAGCACAGGGTGCCTGCGGCGTCATAGTTTAGCGCTGCGCCGCCCCAGAGATTCTGGCTCGTGATGACGAGAAGCGGCAGATAGAACAGAAACGCCTTTGCGGGGGCTTTCGGCCTGCACAGGCCGAAGCGGTCCAGTCTGCCCTGCTTTTTCAGCCAGCAATACAGGAACAGGCTGATGGCTGCCGCAAAGAGCGCCGAAGCGGCGCTCTCCACCCCGATATTGCGGGAAATCTCATCAAAGACGGACATGCCCACACAGTAGATGCCGATCCACAGGAGGGCAAAGCCCAGTTCGCTTTTGTCGTAAAGCTTTTTCATAGTATCCGCCCGTTGAAAAATGAGGTCAGTTTTCGTTGTATGCCCGATAAATCAGATGCTGAGCTTTTTCAAAATCTTCCGCCGATTTGATAATAATACGCAAATCGCCAGTTCCCCAATGTCCTTTTGTGCGAACATCTTCAACAAATCCGGGTACGAGCTCGACGGTATCAGGGTTCAGCTTCAAGTGCAGCAGCACAGAACTCTGGTATACTTCAATGCATACAAAATTCTTTGCCTTCTTAAATGCAACATACAGCTTCAACTGGTTCTCAGCAATATCGTCGCCCAGTGAAAGGATATATTCTCTGATAGAGTAAAACAAATTTTGATGCTTTTCCCCGGCTTCAGCAAAGTATTGCTTAAAGTCCTTGTCCTTCCCACCCTTTTTGGGCGCAGGAGTACTCAAGTCCTCGTCAGTCACAACGGGTTGAACTTGGGGGGCATTGAGATGTTCAAAGGCAATGAGGTCATCTCCAAACTTGCGATATCGTACAAGCTTGATGTTCCTTTGCATCTGATTCACAGCATGTGCATCAAACTTTGTAAAATCATTCGCAATATAGATTACGCAAGGCATGCTCCAATCAATGCTATCTGCCTTTTCTTTCCCAAGCGTTTCCATCACCAGAAGTTTAAAATCCGCTTTATGGTCAAGAAGCCAGTCAAGATAGAACAAGCCTTGATTAATAACGTTTTCATTTACGCTTCTCTTATATTCAAAAATAACCGGACAGTTATTTTCATCAATGCCGATGCTGTCCATTCTCCCATTTGTAATACGATATTCAGATTTCAGAAAAGTCACGCCGAAGAATGTGGACATGTTTTCTTCAAGAAGTTTTTGAAGTTCCTTTTCAAGGGTAACTTGTTTCGAAGGAAGCTCCTCCACGCCTCCTTTGATGCTAAACAGCTTAATATCTGCCATGTACAATCACGCCCTCTTATCTTTTTATGTTTTTATTCCGCGTCCTCGTCCAGGGCCTCGATGAGAAAGCTCACCGGGCGGAAACCGTCGTTGCAGGAGATCATGGCGGACTTCGGATCTTTCATCCAGCCGTCATAGAAATCCCCGCCGCCGTGGGACAGGGCCAGCACAAAGGGGGACATGCTCTCCCACGCGCTGAGGCAGAAGCCCTCGGGCCGCTCCCAGCCATTGGCGATGAACACCTGCCCCTCCTGCATGTC
>JAZSQG010000316.1:0-2085 GCA_045537855.1 Oscillospiraceae bacterium | reverse complement strand
TGCCCGGATGCGGGCGGTGATGAAGGGCTCCATGCTGGTGGTGGCGAGCTTCGTGCTGCTGTTCACCGCCCTGCTGGAAGTGGGTGCCCGGCAGGTCATGGGTTTCTTCCTCACCGATGCCGAAACGGTGACGCTGGGGGCCTCCTACATGCGCAAGTATGTCATCTGCCAGCTGGGCATCTGCGGGGCGGATCTCATCAGCGCCTTTTTCCAGGCCATGGGGAAGTGGAAGCATGCCATGTTCCTCACCTTTGTGAACAAGGCCTTCCTGCTGACCCCCGCCACGGTGCTGCTGGTGCATCTCTGGGGCCTCATCGGCGTGGTGTGGGTGCAGCCCATCACGGAGAATGTGACCCTGCTCATCGCCATCGCCCTTTTCGCCGTGAGCCTTCGGCGCATGAGTCGGCAGCGGCTGCAGAACTGAGAGGCAAAAAAACGTGATTTCATGACGGGAACTCCGGGCCGCTGTGCGCCGGAGTTCCTTTTTTCTCTCCTCCGGACAGCCGAATGCGGAAAGCCTGTTCTTTTTGTCCCCCTCCGTTCATAGCTATCAGTAAGCAAGAAACGGAGGGATTCCTTTGGATACACAGAGCATTTATCAGGAGATCGCCACCCGCACGGGGGGAAACATCTACATCGGCGTGGTGGGCCCGGTGCGCACCGGCAAAAGCACCTTTATCAAGCGCTTCATGGAGACCATGGTGATCCCGGGCATCGAGGACGTATACATGCGGGAGCGGGCCCGGGACGAGCTGCCCCAGAGCGGTTCGGGCAGGACGGTGATGACCTCCGAACCCAAATTCGTGCCGGAGGAGGCCGTGAAGATCGATGCCGGCGGCGCAACGCTGCAGGTGCGCCTCATCGACTGCGTGGGCTACATGGTGGAGGGGGCTTCCGGCGGTGATGAGGAAGGTTCGCCCCGGATGGTGAGCACCCCCTGGTTTGACCACGAGATCCCCATGTCCGAAGCGGCGGAGACCGGCACCCGCCGGGTCATTGCCGAGCATTCCACCATCGGCATCGTCATGACCACCGACGGCAGCCTGGGGGATATCCCCCGGGAGAGCTACATCCCCGCCGAGGAGCGGGCCGTGGCGGAGCTGAAGGCCATCGGCAAGCCCTTCATTCTGGTCCTCAATTCCGCCGAAGCGGAATCGGAGGGGGCAAAGCGCCTCCGGGCGGAGCTCAGCGGGAAGTATGATGTGGCCTGCGTTCTGCTCAACTGCCTGACTCTGGGGCCGGAGGATGTGACGGCGCTGCTGCGCAGCCTGCTCCTGGAATTTCCCGTGACGGAGCTGGGCGTCTGCCTGCCGCCCTGGGTGGAAGCCCTGCCCATCGAGCACCCGGTGAAAAGTCAGCTGCTTCAGGCCCTGCGGGCTGCCTGCGGGGGGATGCGCCGCCTGCGGGACGCGGAGGCTGCCGTGCTGGCGTTCGGCCGCAGCGAGGGGGTGCAGCGGGCCATCGTCCGGGAAATCCGGGCGGGAAACGGCCTGGTCCTGGCGGATGCGGAGCTGCCCCGGAGTCTCTTTTACGAGACCCTTCGGCAGCAGTCCGGCTTCCCTGTGGCGGATGACGGGGACCTGATGAAGCTGCTCACGGAGCTTTCCGGGGTAAAAAAGGAGTATGACCGGGTGCAGGGTGCCCTGGAGGATGTGTACAGCCGGGGCTACGGCATCGTTTACCCCAGCGCGGAGGAACTGAAGCTGGCCGAGCCGGAGATCGTGCGTCACGGCGGGCGCTACAGCGTGCGCCTGAAGGCCAGCGCCCCTTCGGTGCATATGATCCTGGCCAACATTGAAACGGAGGTGTCCCCCGCCATCGGCAGTGAGAAGCAGAGCGAAGACATCATCAACTATCTGCTGCAGGAGTTTGAGGGGGATACGGGGAAAATCTGGGAGAGCAACATCTTCGGAAAGTCCCTGTACGACATCGCCGGGGAAGGGCTGCAGGCCAAGATCAAAAAGATGCCCGGGGATGCCCAGGGGAAATTTCAGGAAGCGCTGCAGCGCATCGTCAACGAGGGCAGCGGCGGACTCATCTGCATCATTTTGTAAGGGGTCCGGGAATAGGACGGCGCAGCCGCGC
>JAZSQG010000196.1:0-5308 GCA_045537855.1 Oscillospiraceae bacterium | reverse complement strand
AAATGCGGCGAACTGGGCATGGGCTGCGATGTGATGCCGGAAGTGTGCCTGGACGGGGTGACCGTCAGCTCCACCCACATCCGCAGTCTGCTTCTGGAGGGCAATGTCCGGGAGGCAGCCCGCTTTCTGGGCCATCCCCACGCCCTGACGGATACGGTGCGCACCGGCTTCCGCCTGGGGCGCAAGCTGGGGGCGCCCACGGTGAACATGCGCTTTGCCGAAGGGGTCCTGGTCCCCGCAAAGGGCGTCTATGCCGGGCGGCTGCGCATTGAGGGCGAAACGGTGGACCGCTGGGCGGTGACCAATATCGGCGTGCGTCCCACGGTGAGCGACGGGGACGAAGTCTCCGTGGAAAGCTACATTCTGGACTATGCGGGCAATCTTTACGGAAAGCGCATCCGCCTGGAGCTGCTGGAGTTTCTGCGGCCGGAGCAGCGCTTTTCCGACACGGATGCCCTGAAAGCCCAGATCGCCCGGGATACCCAGCGGGTGCGGGACTACGCCGGGCTGTAATGCAATCGCAGCGTACTGGTGCGGCGGGCAGCCATGCCCGCCGCCTTTTTTGTGTATTGCCCTCCCGGGGGTGGAGCAAGCGCCGAGGAAATGTACAGAAGTAATCAATCCTCTCTTGAAATAAAGACGAAAATAGGCTATCATGATAGCAAATGGTTTCCATTTAACAATGATTGAGGATGAAAAGGAGACACAAACATGGCTAGTCAGTTTCTGCATGACCTGAAAGACCCCGCAACCAGTTGGAAGGGAAGCTCCAAGACCTTCTTCCCCAACGGCGATATTTCCTCCGAGGCCGGCTCTGTGGTTGACCCTGCTGGCCCTCACCTGCTCTACTGGATGCTGGATACCGTGATGTATAAGGTGCCCGAAGGCACCGATATTGACACCGTCCACATGTCCCATGTCCATCGCAACGGCTATGAGACCTTCTTCGTGGACAGCGGCAGCCTGTACCTCTTCATCAACGGCCAGAAGTGCCTGGTCAAGAAGGGCGATATCGTGCAGCTGCAGGCCGGTCAGGCCCACGGTATGTACTTCCTGGAGGAAACCAAGTGGCGCGGCACCTACCATGACTATGTGGTACCCACTGAGATGAACGACGCCCTCCGCGTCATGGCTATGATGCCTGAGCTGGCCGACGACCCCGAGCTGAAGGCCCTGAATCCCGGCATGGACAACATCAAGCTGGAGCCTCTGAACTACAAGGAAGTTCCCGCCGAAGAGTGCTGGGCTGTCAAGCATGTGGACCGTCCCCATGCCGAATATAAGTTCGACGGCGTGACCATGAAGGTCATCGTGGAGCGCTGGGAAAACGGCGGTACCAAGGAAATGTGCTGCGCCGTCATGGAGCCCGGTTTCACCGCCGAGTGGGAAAAGTATCCCAGACTCCGGGAGCTGTTCTTCGTCCGCAGCGGTAAGGTCAAGTTCAAGGTCATGAACGAAGAGTTCATTGCCGATGACGAGTGCGTGGTGGACATCCCCCGTTACGCGCCCCACAGCATCGAAGTGCTGGAAAAGACCGAAATGTTTGATCTGGGCGGCCAGACCATGTGGTCCCTTTTCCTGCAGAACTACGAGTCCATCCGCAGCCGCGCTCCCGAGCGCCTGAACGATCCCGCCACTGTGCAGGCTCTGAAGGACAAGTTCGATTGCCCCATCAAGAGCATCGGCATGAAGAAGTAAGGCGGTATAGACTGTCTCGCCGGAGTCCCTGTGGGCTGCGGTGTGCGTAAGCAAACATCCTGGGGGCGCAGCAGTGTCACTGCTACGCCCTTTTTGCGCCGCCTGCATGGGGGTGCTGTAAGTATGGAAGGAAAGAGGTGCCGGATATGGTGGAGCTTGGAAACTGGACAGAGGGCTTTTTGCAGGCGTTGGATGCGCGCTTCGGTGAGCGGGTGCAATTCGTGGGTTTGCAGGGAAGCTATGCCCGGGGCGAAGCGGGGGAGCACAGCGACATCGACATGGTGGTGATCCTGGATGTCCTCAGTGCCGCTGACATTCAAAGCTATCATGATATGCTGGAGGGGCTGGAACATCGGGAGCGCATCTGCGGCTTTCTTTCCGGGAAGCAGGAACTGCAGCATTGGGAGCCTTCCGACCTGTTCCAGTTCTATTATGACACGCTGCCGCTCCGGGGCAGTCTGGAAACGCTGCTGCCGATGCCGGATGCGGAGGCGGCGGAGCATGCGGTGCGCATCGGCGCCTGCAATATCTACCATGCCTGCGTGCACAACATGCTCCATGAAAAGAGCGATGAAATCCTGCGGAGCCTGTATAAATCCGCTTCCTTCGTGCTCCAGGCCATCTGCTTCCTGAAAACAGGGCGCTATATCCGGCGGCTGGAGGACGTGATCGCTGTATCCGCGCCGGAAGCAAAAGCCATTGCGGAATGCTTTTCCGCCCTGAAGCGGGGAAGTGCAGTGGAGTTTCAGAGTATGTCCCGGCTGCTTTTTGAATGGTCCGGGCGACTGATTCGGAAATAAAGGAAAACAAAGAAAACCGACACGGGATAGCTTCCCGTGTCGGTTTGACTTTTTGCAGGAAATTCAGTTCAGACCCGCCAGCAGCTGAGGGATCAGCGCTTCGAAATACACGCCGTAGCGGATGCCATCCGGGTCGGCGGCGGTGATGCGGATGCACTCGGCGGTGTAATCCCCCGCCAGCTGCAGGGCCTGCTGCAGGGTCTTGCCCCGCATCAGCGCGCCGGTGACCACGCTGGCGAAGATGTCGCCGGTGCCGTGGAAGCTGGCATCCACCCGCTTGTGGAAATAGCTGTCGTAGCGGTCGGCCTTGCGGTCATAGCTCATGATGCCGATCTTTCCCTCCTCGAAGCTGACGCCGGTGAGCACGGCGGTACCGGCACCCAGGTCGGTGAGCTTTTTCAGCAGATCGCGGATGTAGTCTTCCGAATAGCCGGAGGCCACATAGGGGATGCCCAGCATATAGGCGGCCTCCGTCATGTTGGGCATGATCACGTCCGCCTTGCCGCAGAGCCTGCCCATCTCCCGGGCAAATTCCGGAGTAAAACCGGTGTACAGGCTGCCGTTGTCACCCATGACGGGGTCCACGATCTTCAGGCAGCCGTCTTTGCCGAAGCGGTCGAAATAATCCGCCACGATGTCCAGCTGCTGCTGGGAGCCCAGATAGCCGGTATAGATGGCGTCAAAGCGGAAGCCTTCCTTCTGCCAGTGGTCAGCTATGGCGGGCATATCCTCCGTGAGGTCCCGGAAGGTATAGCCGGAGAACATGGTGTGGGTGGAAAGCACGGCGGTGGGTACCACGCAGGCTTCCACGCCCATGGCGGAGATCAGGGGCAGTGCCACAGTCAGGGAGCATTTTCCCAGGCAGGAAATATCCTGAATGGTCGCAATTCTTTTCATAATGAAGATGACTCCTTTTCCGAATCAGTGAAAGCGCTTCAGGCGCAGCGCGTTGGATACCACGCAGACGGAGCTGAGGGCCATGCAGGCACCGGCGATCATGGGGTTCAGCCGGGGCCCGCCCAGGGCATAAAACACGCCTGCGGCGAAGGGGATGCCGATGCAGTTATAGAAAAATGCCCAGAACAGATTCTGTTTAATGTTGCGGATGACGGCCCGGCTGAGTCGCACCGCGTCCCCGGCGGAAGCAAGGGAAGCGCCCACGAGCACCACATCCGCCGACGCGATGGCCACATCCGTGCCGCTGCCGATGGCGATGCCTACGTCCGCTGAAGCCAGGGCGGGAGCATCGTTGATGCCGTCGCCCACCATGGCCACGGTCTCGCCTGCGGAGCGGAGCGTTTCCACCGCTTCCGCCTTACCGGCAGGGAGCACGCCGGCTACTACATCGTCCACCCCGGCGGCACCGGCGGTGACCTGGGCTGCTGCAGGATTGTCGCCGGTGAGCATGGTGACTTTCATGCCCAGCTCCCGGAGCTTCGCCACGGCGGCGGGGCTTTCCGGCTTCAGCCGGTCCGCTGCCGCCAGAAGGCCGATGAGGTTGCCGTCCAGGGCGCAGTACATAAGCATGGCGCCCTTGCGGCGCAGGCTTTCTGCTTCCGCGGCGGCGGGGGAAAGGTCAACGCCCCGGTCTTCCATCAGGGCTTCGTTGCCGATGGCGAGAATTTTGCCGCTGAGTTCCACCTGCACGCCCTTGCCGGGTACGGCGGTGATCCCCTCCAGCGCCCTGGCTTCGATGCCCCGCTGGGCGGCTTCCGCCAGAATGGCCCGGGCGATGGGATGCTCGGAGCCCTGTTCCAGCGAGGCGGCCATACGCAGCAGCTCGTCCTCTGTGAGCTTCCCGAAGGGCTTCAGGTAGGTGAGCCGGGGTTTTCCCTCTGTAAGGGTGCCGGTCTTGTCCAGCACCATGTGGGTGATGCCGCTGGTGGCCTGCAGGGCTTCACCGCTTTTGAAGAGGATGCCCAGCTCCGCGCCCCGCCCGGTGCCCACCATGATGGCGGTGGGGGTGGCCAGACCCAGGGCACAGGGGCAGGCGATGACCAGAACGGAGACCAGGGTATTCATCACAAACTGGGCGTCCTTCCCGGCGATGAGCCAGCTGAGCGCCGCCACAACGGCGATGGCCATAACAATGGGTACAAATTTGGCCGCCACCTTATCCGCCAGGCGGGCGATGGGGGCTTTTTTGCCCTGTGCGTCCTCCACCATGCGGATGATCTGGCTCAGCACCGTGTCGCCGCCCACCTCCGTGGCCCGGAATTTTACGGTGCCCTCGCCGTTGATGGCACCACCGGTGACCCGGCTGCCCGGCTCCAGGGGAACGGGGAGACTTTCGCCGGTGAGCATGGCGTTATCGGCACTGGAGAAGCCGCTTTCCACCACCCCGTCACAGGGGAAGTGGCCGCCGGGGAGCACCACCACCAGGTCTCCCGGGGAGAGCTCGGCGGTCTCCACTTCGATCTGGGCTCCGTTTTGCTCCACCAGTGCCCGGTCCGGCGCCAGCTTCATCAGCTTTCGTACGGCTTCGCCGGTCTTGTCCCGACTTCCGGCTTCCAGATACTTGCCCACCATGACCAGCGTGACCACCATGGCGGAGGATTCAAAGAAGAGCTCGCTGACAAAGGCGCCCTCGCCCAGGGCGATGCGGATGAGGGCGTAAAGACTGTAGAGAAAGGCGGCGCCGGTGCCCAGTGCAACCAAAGTGTCCATGCTGGGGATGCGGTTCCAGAGACTCTTGAGACCGTTGATGTAAAAATCCCGGCCTTCCACCATGACCACCAGCGTCAGCAGCAGCTGGCAGAGGGCTTAGGCCAGAGGTGCGGCTTCCCGCCCAATGAAGGCGGGGAGGGGAA
>JAZSQG010000072.1:0-2818 GCA_045537855.1 Oscillospiraceae bacterium | reverse complement strand
AAGGCTGAGTCACGGCGGGGCGCTGGGTGTTCTCGCTGCCGGTGGTGGGTATTTCGGGCTTTTCGCCGCAGGCGCAGAGGAGCAGCAGGGCAGCCCCGGCTGCGGCAAGTTTCCATGTATGCTTCATGTGGACTTACAGATCCCTTCTCTTTTTGCTAGTGGGAATTATAGCACGCAGGGGCGCCGGAATACAAGGCTTTTGCATACTGTCGCCGGGGGCTCTGAGCCAGTTTTCCGACCAGGGGAAGAAAAACTGAGGAATGCCCTCCGCCTTGGGGCCCAGGGTCAGCGGCGGATAGAAAAACACGATGCCGTCTTCCCGGATAAAGTAGTGATCCCGGCTGAAGCAGCGCCGGACACGGAGGGCGCAGTCCGGGTAATACAGCGCCTGTCCGCCCTCCAGACGGCTTTGGGCTTTTTCCGCCAGCTGCCGCAGCAGGCAGCCCTTCCCGGATGCGAGGAAGTGCTTCAGCGGAAGCGGCGTGTCGTTTCCAAGGTCCCATACAGCGGCAAAGCGGGCGGCGGGGACTCCGGCGGCAAGCGCACTTTCACCGGGCTCCGCCTCCCGGAAAAGGCGCTGCAGGTCGCAGGTGATGCTCAGCAGGTTTTGGCTCGCAAAGCGGGGTTCAAAACTCAGCAGCAGCGACAGCTTCGGGTTTTCCGGCGGAAGTTGGGGAAGCAGTTTTTTCAGGCAATACTGCTGCAGTTGCTGTTCCAGCCTTCGGTAATATGCGTTCAGCCTTTTGTGGCCGGGAAGGCGCGGCAGACTGCCCGTGAGCTGCAGGACCGGCTTGTTTTCCCGCTTCCACACGGTATTCAGACGCTGGGCTTCGATTCTGAGTTCCCCGTTTTTTTCCATGAGATTTCACCTCCGATTCTGCGCACCCGGCGCAGGTCTGTGCCCATTATATGCGGAATGGGATTCTCTTACGCCCGCAGGAAAAAATCTATTTCTTTACAGATTTAAATATTTGTGCTACAATCGCAATGCAGAGAATATGGAAAGGGGACGTATGCTCCTTGAAAAAGAACAACCGAAGAATTGAAGGCTCCGAAATGTACCGCGCCTTTTTGACCCTGCAGACGGAGGAAGAGGTCAAAGCGTTTCTGGAAGATCTTTGCAGCATTACGGAGATCATGGCCATGGAGCAGCGCTTTGAAGTGGCCAAACTCCTCAACAGCGGTCTCATTTACAATGCCATCATGGAGAAGACCGGCGCCAGCAGCGCCATCATCAGCCGCGTCAACCGTTCCCTGCAGTACGGTGCGGGGGGCTACGAGGTGGCCTTTCAGCGCCTGAAAGACGAAGCGGGCGGCGAGGAAGAAAAGCAGTGAGTTCCTATGTTTCCCTCGCTCCTTTCTATGACGGCCTGATGCCGGAGGAGGATTATCGCCTCTGGGCCGATTGCTGTGAGGAACTGTTCCGCCCCCGGGGCATCCACACGGTGCTGGACCTGGCCTGCGGCACGGGAACGCTTTCCTGGCTGCTGGCGGAGCGGGGCTTTGAGGTGATCGGCGTGGATCTCTCCTGCGATATGCTGGCGTCCGCCATGGAAAAGGCGGAGGTTTATCCCGATGTACCCGCGCCCCTGTTTCTGAATCAGGCCCTGGAGGAGCTGGACCTTTACGGTACGGTGCAGGCGGCGGTGTGCTCCATGGACAGCATCAATTATCTGGATGAAGCGCAGCTGAAGGAAGCACTGCGCAGGCTGCGCCTGTTTCTGGAGCCCGGCGGCATCCTGCTGCTGGATTTCAATACCCCTGAGAAGTTCCGGCGCATGGACGGGGAAGCCTTTGTCAGCGAGTCGGAGGATGCCTTCTGCGTCTGGCGCGCCGAGACGGAGGAAGAAGCGGGTCTTTGCACCTACTGGATGGATGTGTTCTTCCGGGAGGGGGAACTCTGGCGCCGGGAGGAAGAAGAGCACACGGAGTATATCTATTCCGTGGAGCAGCTGCGCAGCATGCTGACGGCTGCAGGATTTCCGGAACCGCGGATGTATGCGGGGCTTCCGCTGCGCCCTTCGGAGGGGGATGAAGAGCGCCTTTTCTGCCTTTGCGGAGCGGAAATAAAAAAGTGAGAAAAAAGAAAAAAACCTGTTGACATTCCCGGCAATATGTTGTATTATTCATTTCGCCGCTTGAGAGTGTGCTTGGACGGAGCGCTTTGGGAGCATAGCTCAGCTGGAAGAGCACATGCCTTACAAGCATGGGGTCACAGGTTCGAGCCCTGTTGTTCCCACCAACATTATGGCCCGGTAGTTCAGTCGGTTTAGAACGCCAGCCTGTCACGCTGGAGGTCGACGGTTCGAGCCCGTTCCGGGTCGCCATATGCCTCGGTAGCTCAGTTGGTAGAGCAGCGGACTGAAAATCCGCGTGTCGCCGGTTCGACTCCGGCCTGAGGCACCACCCGCCGAAATTCGGCGGGGATATGCGGGCGTAGCTCATTTGGCAGAGCGCCACCTTGCCAAGGTGGAGGTAGCGAGTTCGAATCTCGTCGCCCGCTCCAGAAATCGACATCCTTCGATTGAAGGGTGTCGATTTTTTTATTATTTATTATCTGTTCACGCTTCACTGAAACTGAACTGAAAAAAAGACTGTTTTTACTCCGATCTTCCGGCGATGGTTGGAGTTTTCATTTTCCTGTTTGACCGGCACGGCCGGAGAAAGGAGTATCGAATATGCCGATCACGGAAAAATCCTGCGGTGCAGTGGTGTTTACCCGGGAGGGCGGGGAAGTGCGCTATGTGATCATCACTTCCCCGGAGGGCTTTTGCGGCTTTCCCAAAGGGCATATGGAGTCCGGGGAATCCGAGCGGGA
>JAZSQG010000296.1:0-2323 GCA_045537855.1 Oscillospiraceae bacterium | reverse complement strand
GGGGGAAGGGAGAGCGTGTTGCAGGGGGCGGGGTTTCGTGGTAAAATGACGCAGAAAACAATGCCCGGGAAAGGGGAGGCAGGAGACATGCAGCAAAACAGCAGTGCCTATGATCGGATGATGACCACCGCACGTCAGCGGCTGGCGGGGAAGGACCCCGTGCGCATCGCCGCGGACAGCGGCGTGCCCTTTGACCCGGAGCGGGGAGAATTTTACCTCCTGAGTCTGGGGCGGGAGACCCGCATCCGCTGGCCGGAATACAGCTTCGATGCCGAAATCCCGGAGTGGCAGCAGATCTCCCTCCTCCACTATCTGAATCTGGCGGACGGCTCCGTGCCCCGGGGGGACTGGATCTCCCTGAGCCAGATGAACAGCGGCATGGTGCGGGGCGGGGGCTTTGAGAAGAAGTTCGAAGCGCTGGTGCGCACGAAGCTGGGAAATCTCCCGCCGAAAAAGCTGGAACAAGCCTTTCTGCGTATGGGGATGGAGCTGCAGGAGAGCAACGCCGACCTCTGCGCCCGCTGCGAGCTGGCGCCCCATTTCCCCGTGCTCATCAAGATCTGGTTTGCCGACCCCGAGGATGACCTGCCCGGCTCCGGGCGCATGTTCGTGGACCGAACGGCGGACTGCTACCTCACCATCGAGGACACGGTGCTGCTGTGTGAGTACCTGATCCTGGACCGGCTCCTGGAGGAGCTGGGCCTCTGAAAAGACGCGGACGGGAGCGTGCGGGTGTGATGAAATCCATCAAAAACTGCTTTCGGAAAGAACCGGTGCTGTGCATCGCCACGCTGTGCGCTGCCGCAACGGTGCTGCTTGTGCCGCCGGACCGGGAATATCTCCGTTACATCGACTTTCGGGTGCTGTGCCTCCTCCTCTGCCCCATGGCGGTGGTGGCGGGCTTCCGGCAGCTGGGGGTCTTCCGCCTGCTGACGGAAGGGCTCCTGGGCCGGGTGCGCAGCGGGCGGATGCTGGGGGTGACCCTGGTGCTGCTGCCCTTTTTCAGCTCCATGCTGGTGACCAACGATGTGGCCCTGCTGGTCTTCGTGCCATTTACCCTGGCCCTGCTGGAACAGCTGGGCTGCGCCGGAGCCGTGCTGCCCACCCTGGTGCTGCAGACGGTGGCGGCCAATCTGGGGAGTATGGCCACGCCGGTGGGAAATCCCCAGAATCTGTACCTGTACGCCGCCTACAGCCTGCAGCCCGGAGAATTCTTTGCCGTGACACTGCCCCTGACGGCCCTGAGCCTTGTGTGCCTCACGGCGGCGGCTGCGCGGCTCCTGCCCCGGGACCTTCCGGCGCAGAAACGGGGAGAGGCGGTGCCCCTGAAGCGGGGACTGCTCCTTTTGTACCTCGCCCTCTTTGCGCTGTGCCTGCTGACGGTGTTTCGCGTCCTGCCTTATCCCATCACCACGGCGGTGGTGGTGCTGGTGCTGCTGGCCGTGCAGCGCAGCGCTCTGAAAGAGGTGGACTACCTGCTGCTTCTGACCTTCGTGTGCTTTTTCGTCATCTCCGAAAATCTGGGTCGGGTGGAGGCGGTGCGCAGCTTCCTGCAGAGCCTGCTGGAGCGCAATGCCCTCCTCACCGCCGTGGGAGCCAGTCAGATCATCAGCAATGTGCCTGCCGCGGTGCTGCTTTCCGGCTTCACGGAGCAGTGGCGGGAGCTACTGGAAGGGGTAAACATCGGCGGGCTGGGGACGCCCATTGCCTCCCTGGCCAGCCTCATTACCATGAAGCTCTATCTCCGCAGCCCCGGCGCCCGCTTCGGGAAGTTTCTGGGCCTGTTCAGCCTGGTGAACGTGCTGGGTCTTGCGGTGCTGCTGGCCTTTGCCCTGCTGCTGTGAGGGCGGCTGCGAAGAAAAAAGAAAAAAGCCGGGCCGCGCAATCTGCGCGGCCCGGCGGCTTGTGTTTCAGAGTTCGGGGGGGGCGCGGAGCCGCTCCAGCAGGGCGGCATGATCTGCCAGCAGGTCATAGACCGCGTCCTCCGACAGGACGCCCCGCTTCAGCCCCGGCGGCAGTTTTCCCGCTTCGTCGTCCCGGAAGTCCTGCATCCAGAGGGGGCCTTCGTAATAGGCCGTCAGGGCTTCCAGCCGGGGCCGGAGGCTGAGATAATCTTCCAGTGCCCCTTCCAGCGCCGCCACCGCCTGCCCGGCTGCGTCCAGCGCGGCCTCCATGTCCCGGATTCTCTGCAGTTGCTCCATGTTCTGCCTCCTGTGCCGAAATGAGTTGACGGGGCGCGCCCCGGAGGGTACAATACCCCTGATTTCAGTATAACACAGCAGCCTGGCGGAGGAAACGCCTTTTCCGCGGCTTGCAAAGACGG
>JAZSQG010000151.1:0-3136 GCA_045537855.1 Oscillospiraceae bacterium | reverse complement strand
GAGCTCCTTTACCGCCCAGCCGTGGACGGGGGGCTTATACATCTGCCGGATGCAGAACACGTCGTCATACACGTCGGAAAGCTGCCCGTCGGGGCTGACCCGGTCCAGCGGGGCCAGGAGCAGCTCCATGGCGATGTCCATGTGGTCTTCCAGGGCCACCGCGTTCTGGCACAGCTGCCACTGGGAGCAGAGGTCGCTTGTCAGCATCAGCAGCATGGTGTGGGCAAGGCTGCCTCTGGGCTCCAGCAGATAGCTCCACTGGGTGTAGCGGGCGATGCGGTGGGCCCGGTCTTCATCCCCGGGGTAGTCGGTGAGCTTATCCCGGAATGCCTCCCAGTCGGCCTGCATGCCGGCCCGGGCCTGGGCAAAGGAGGGATACGTATCCCGCACCTTGCCGGCGTGGGTGAACTCTTCAATGGCCAGAGTAAAGGTGCCGTCCTCCGCCGGCAGGGTGACGCCCGCCACCTTGCCGCTGGTAAGCCCTTCCCAGTCCCAGGTGTTGTCCCCGAAATCGAAGCCGGAGCCCTCCAGCCCCACAAAGACCAGGGAGACGGAGCTGCGGCAGGCAGCTTCCCAGGCACCCCGGGGACGGCGCTTGACGGTCTCATGCTGCTCCATCTGCTTTTCAAAGCGCAGACCCATGCCCGCATCGCCCTCGGCCATGATAAGATGGGCGCCGGAAGCGGTGAAGCGGACACAGCCGTGGAGGCTGCGGACGGTGAGGCAGCTGGCTTCCTGCTCAATGGCGAAGGGGACCTTGCGCCCTTCAAAGGTGGGATAGATGCGCATGAGGATTTCCCGGTCCTTGGCCTGGATCTTTCCTCCGTGGTGGGTCATGAGCCGAAGCTCCGCCGCGCCGTATTCCACATTGGGGCAGTGGAGGGAGAACCATGCGCCGCGGTGCTTGAAAATGTTGCCGGAAATGCTGGTGAACTGGGGCAGCTGCGTGAGCTTCTTCAGTCGTTCCATTGCTTGCCGCATCCTTTCTTTTCCGCTGCCCGGCCCCTGCCGGACAGAAAGACGGGTTTCCTCTGAATCCTGTAAAATATCCGTTATATGCCGAAATAGAACAAGATTCCCGACAATATATTGTAGGGAACACGGGCATCATAACACATGCGGAAAACCCTGTCAACAATTCTGAAACATCTGCGGGAGGGAATATTTTCCATATGTCAGGGGATATTTCCTGTCCTTACGGGGTATCGGGAACGCCGGATTTACATTTTTCGCCGGCCCTGCTATACTGGGGGGAACTTCGGGTTTTCCCCCCGGGGGAGAGGAGGACGCACGGTATGGAAGAAGAAAGACTGACGGCGCAGGAGCTGCAGCGGCAGCTGGAAGGGCTGCTGGGCCCGGCGCGGGCAGGGCGCGTGCGCTGCATGGACCGGGCGGATTCCACCAACTCCCTGCTGAAGGAGCTTGCAAAGGGGGGCGTGGAAGCGGGAAGTACCCTCATCGCCCTGGAGCAGAGCGCCGGGCGGGGCAGGCTGGGGCGCAGCTTCGCTTCCCCGCCGGGGGGCCTCTATCTCTCCCTGCTGCTGGACGCCGGAGACGCCGCGGCGGCAGCAGGCATCACCGCCTGGGCGGGGGTGGCGGCGGCGGAAGCGGTGGAGGAAGTCTGCCATGTCCCCTGCGGCATCAAGTGGGTCAACGATCTGCAGGTGCAGGGGAAGAAGGTCTGCGGCATTCTGGCGGAGGGGGTGCGCCTTCCCTCCGGCGGGAGCCGGGTGGTGCTGGGGATGGGTCTGAATGTGCGGACGCCCCGGGCGGCCTTTCCGCCGGAAGTGCGGGAGATCGCCGCCTCCCTGTCGGAATTTGCGGAGCAGGAACTCCGCATCCCCCTGCTGGCGGCGGCCCTCATCCGCCGGCTGGACCGGCTGGGAGAGGATTACCCCGCCCGGGGGGCGGAGTATCTGGAAGCCTACCGCCGCCGCTGCGTGACCCTGGGGCGGGAAGTGCTGCTGGACGGCCCGGAGGGGGAGGAGCGGGCCTTTGCCGAAGACCTGGGAGAAGATTTTTCCCTCCTCCTGCGCCTGCCGGACGGGAGCCGCCGCAGCGTGCGCAGCGGAGAAGTGCGGCTGAAAAGGCTGTGAATACGAAAAACGCGGAGGTGCTGCAGGGCAGCACCTCCGTTTTCTTTGCTTAATATTATAATGTAGTGTCCGTCAGCGGTTTTCCGCCACATAGATCTGGGCGCGGCTCTGGATGATGTCCGCCACGGCCTTGGCGCTCTTCTGGCCGCTGAAGAAGGCGGCTGCCTCCTCCTCGATGATCTTCTGCAGCTCCGTCTGCACCCGGGTGATGGAGTGGGCGCTGCGCAGGGCTTCGTCTATCCGGTCCGCCTGGGACTGGGTCAGGGGTCTGGCCCAGTAGTTTTCCCAGCTCTCCATATCGCCGGGGGTGGCGGTGCCGCTGTCTGCGGGTTCGTCCATGGGCGCTTCCACGGCGATGTCATCATCCGCAGTCTCTTCGCCCACGGTCTCGTCCGTGGCTTCGGCGACATCTTCGGTCTCGACCGTCACCTCCGTGACCACCACTTCGCCCGCCGCTTCCAGCACGGCGAGGGGGGCGGGCATGATGCCGATGCCGCCGCCGTAGTAGTCCTCATTGGTGGCGGTCATGGCTTCCTCCCGGAGCTCCGCCAGCCGGTCCAGCCGCACGGGGAAGGTCCAGGTGATCTGCTCCTGATATTCCTCGCTGAGCAGGTACTTCAGGAAGTCCCAGCAGGCATCCCCCAGCTTGGTGCGGGCGGACATGGCCACCTCCATCTGGGGGGAGAAGGCTGCGCCCACGCCCTCGGGCACGGGGAAGCCGATGAAGGTCACTTCTTCGCCGAAGTTATAGTCGATGTTCTTGATATCATTGTAGCTGTAGAGATACTGCACGCCGAAGAGGGTGCTGCCGTTGCGGTACTGATTTTCTTCTTCCTCCCAGAAGTCCGGGCCGGTGTTGCTGTAGTATTCGTCCCAGTTGATCTCCTCGGGGAAAATCTTCAGGAATTCCAGGAAGCGGATGAATTCCTCGCCGTTGAAGTAGCACTGGCCGCTCTCCGCGTCCACATAGCTGCCCATGCAGAGGTTGAGCATATAGCTCAGCAGCTCGCTGCGGGTGGTGGTCTTGGGGAAGGGACGGG
>JAZSQG010000365.1:0-4957 GCA_045537855.1 Oscillospiraceae bacterium | reverse complement strand
CCACGGCAGACGCCAGATCGGACGCCACCGCGGTAACGCCCAGCACTCGACCGCCGCCATTGACCAGCACGCCGTCAGCCTCCTTGGCGCCGGCAAAGAAGAGCTCCGCTTCCAGACCCTCATCCACGGTGATGGGATAGCCGGTCTCATACGCCACAGGATAGCCCTCGGAGGCCAGCACCACACAGCAAGCCGCGCCGTCGGAGAAGCGCACTTCCACCTCCGCCAGCCGCTGCTCGGTGACGCTGCGCATCACCTCCAGCAGGTCGCTTTCCAGCAGGGGAAGCACCACCTGCGTCTCCGGGTCGCCGTAGCGGCAGTTATACTCAATGACTTTGGGGCCCTTGGGGGTCAGCATCAGGCCGAAGTAGAGGCAGCCCTGGAATGTGCGGCCCTCGGCATTCATCGCAGCCATGGTGGGAAGGAAGATCTCTTCCATGCAGCGCGCTGCGATCTCCGGCGTGTAGTAGGGATTGGGCGCCACGGTGCCCATGCCGCCGGTATTCAGGCCTTCATCGTTGTCTCCCGCCCGCTTGTGGTCCATGCTGGATACCATGGGCACCATACTCTTTCCGTCGGTAAAAGCCAGAACGGAAACTTCCGGGCCGGTGAGGAATTCCACCACCCCCTCCTGCAAGCCGCTGTCGCCGAACTTCCGGTCGCGCATCATGCTTTCCAGCGCATCCTTCGCTTCCTGCAGGTCCTGGGCGATGACCACGCCCTTACCCAGTGCGAGGCCGTCCGCCTTGACCACCAGGGGGAAATCCTGCTGCTCCACATAAGCGAGGGCGGCATCCAGATCGTCAAAGGTCTCATAAGCTGCGGTGGGGATGCCGTACTTTTTCATGAGGCCCTTGGAAAACACCTTGCTTCCTTCCAGAATGGCAGCGTTCTTCCGGGGCCCGAAGCAGGGAATGCCCGCAGCCTCCAGAGCGTCCACGGCACCGAGCACCAGAGGATCGTCCGGTGCCACCACCGCATAATCAATGCCGTTTTCTTTGGCAAACTGCACCTGTGCGGGAATATCCTTCGCGCCGATTGCGACGCAGGTCGCATCATTCTTCATACCGGCATTTCCGGGCAGCACATAGATCTCGTCCACACCCTTGCTCTTCTTCAGAGCCCGGATGATGGTATGCTCCCGACCGCCGGAACCGATCACCATAATCTTCATGCCAGAAAACCTCCGTCTTAATGATGGAAGAGCCGCATCCCGGTGAAGGCCATCACCATGCCGTAGTTATCGCAGGCCTCAATGACCGCATCGTCACGGACACTTCCGCCGGGCTGTGCCACATAGCTGACGCCGCTGCGCTTCGCTCTGTCGATATTGTCGGAGAAGGGGAAGAACGCATCGCTGCCCAGGCTCACGCCGCTGATACCGGAGAGATAGCTGAGCTTCTCTTCCTTGTCCAGCTCGTCCAGATAGACGTCGATGAAGTTATCCCGGTCGGCGCGGCCGGTTCCGGGCTTGAATTCCAGATCCAGGATCTTATCCCACTGCCGCAGCAGCCACTTGTCAGCCTTGTCGCCGGCAAGGCGGGTGCAGTGGATGCGGCTCTGCTGGCCGGCGCCCACACCGATGGCCTGACCGCCGTAGGCGTAGCAGACGGAGTTGGACTGGGTGTATTTCAGAGTAATGAGGGCAATGATCAGGTCACGCACCGCTTCTTCCGGCAGCTCCTTATTCTTGGTCACAAGGTTCTGCAGCTTGTCGGCGTTGATGGCGTAGTCGTTGCGGCCCTGTTCGAAGGTCACACCATAAACCTGCTTGCGCTCGATTGCGGCGGGAACATAATCGGTATCCACCTTCACTACGTTGTAGTTGCCGTTCTTCTTCTTGGCCAGAATGGCAAGCGCTTCGGGCGTGTAACCGGGGGCGATGACGCCGTCGCTGACTTCCCGGCGGATGATACGGGCGGTCACCTCATCGCAGACATCGCTGAGGGCGATCCAGTCGCCGAAGGAACTCATTCTGTCGGTACCGCGGGCTCTGGCGTAGGCGCAGGCCAGAGGAGAATCATCCAGACCGTCCAGATCATCCACGAAGCAGGCGCGCTTGAGCTTGTCGCTCAGGGGCAGGCCCACCGCAGCGGAAGTGGGGCTGACGTGCTTGAAGGAGGTGGCGCTGGGCATGCCCAGAGCTTCCTTCATTTCCTTCACCAGCTGCCAGGAGTTCAGAGCGTCCAGGAAGTTGATGTATCCGGGTCTGCCGCTGATCACTTCAACGGGCAGATCGCTTCCGTCCTCCATGAAGATCCGGGAAGGCTTCTGATTGGGGTTACAGCCGTATTTCAGTTCAAGAGCGTTCATGTTCAGACCTCCGCACTCTGATGTTTGTTGAAAATCTGCTCCTCGCAGTCAAAGGTCCTGATATCCAGGGCGCAGGAATAGAGCGAAACCTTGTTGTCCGCATTGAGGGCTTCCCACACTTCTTCCGCTTCGGGCAGGGCCACATAGCGGGGCTCACCGCTGAAAGAGGGCAAGGGATTGCCATCCCCTTCATAGGTGCTGATGAAGTAGCCGAAGCCGGGCTTCACGTCGCTGTATTCGTAGAAATAGCGGCGGACGCAGTCGGGATCGCCTTCGCAGGTCTTGAGAATGCTCAGGTCAAAACTGCCGCCCTGGCGGACGATGCCGGAAATGCGGGGGGTGAAGTTGGGCTCATCCGGCTCGAAGCAGCGGGTGCGCAGCGCTTCCCGGAAGCTGCGGCCCTTCACCAGGAAGTCCCGGATGGTGTCGGTCTGATCGCCGTTGGTGACCACAAAGCTGTGCTTGTGGACACGCACGGGATGGTAGATGACCAGGCTGGGATCGGTAAGTTTCGCGGGGTCAAAGGCCTGCGTGCGGATACCGTCCTCCGTATAGGTGAAGATACGGTTCCGGCTATTTTCGCTGCGGCCCATGATGAAATAGAAAATCCGCATGGTCCGCTCATCCAGACGGCCGATGACGATGCCCCGGCCGGGATAAGAATTATTCTTCAAAAGTTCCAGCAAGTC
Source organism: Oscillospiraceae bacterium (assembly GCA_045537855.1). Classification (GTDB taxonomy): domain Bacteria; phylum Bacillota; class Clostridia; order Oscillospirales; family Oscillospiraceae; genus UBA1774. The sequence continues at coordinate 1,955 of JAZSQG010000365.1, read as the reverse complement.
GATCATGCTGCACTCCTGCCTTTCCAGTATGTTTCTTCTGTGCGCCGGTCAGTTCCCGGCAAAAGCCAGAATTTCCCGGGCTGCCAGTTCAGCCGCTCTGGGGAGAAGAATCCACTCCGCCTGCTCCATGACGCGGCGCTGCAGCACTTCCGGCGTATCGCCAGGCAGCACCTCCACCGCCTTCTGGAGAATAATCTCGCCGCCGTCGGCAATCTCGTTTACATAATGCACTGTCGCTCCGGTGAGCTTCACGCCCCGCTTCAGAGCTTCCTCATGGACAATGAGGCCGTAGTAGCCCTCGCCGCAGAAGGATGGGATAAGAGAGGGATGGATGTTCAGGATCCTGCGGGGCCAGCGGCCCGTAAAGTCGGCACTGAGGATCTTCAGGAAGCCGGCCAGGATCAGCATGTCGATCTTCTGCTCCCGAAGAACCTCTTCCAGCTTTTCCTCAAAGCCGGCATTGGGGATGTGCATGGCGGGAATGCCCGCCTTGGCTGCACGCTCCAGCGCATAGGCACTCCTGCGGTTGGAGATCACCAGACTCAGCTCGGCACTGGGAATCTCACCCCTTCCGGCTGCATCGATGAGAGCCTGCAAATTAGTACCGCCGCCGGAAACCAGCACCGCGATGCGAACCTTTCTGTCCGTCACCACAGTTCGACCTCGCCGCTGCCGGTGACTTCGCCCAGGATGTAGGCATCTTCCCCGTTGCGCTTCAGCACTTCCATGGCCTTGTCGGCATTGGCGGCGCTGACGGTGACAGCCATGCCCACGCCCATGTTGAAGGTGTTGAACATATCCCGCTCGGGAATTTCGCCGTCCGCCGCAATCTTGGCAAAGATTTCGGGGGTACGCACAGCAGCCTTCTCGATCTTCACGCCGCAGCCTTCCGGCAGGGCCCGGGGAATATTCTCATAGAATCCGCCGCCGGTGATGTGGGCGATGCTGAGCACCTCCACCTCGTCCAGCAGGGCCAGAACGGGCTTCACGTAGATCTTGGTGGGAGTCAGCAGATTGTGACCCAGGTCGCCACGGAGGTTCTGCACCCGGAATACCTTACGCACCAGAGAGAAGCCGTTGGAGTGCACGCCGCTGCTGGGCAGGGCGATGAGCACATCGCCGGGCTTTACGCGGCTCTTGTCCAGGATCTTTTCCTTATCCACCACGCCCACGGCAAAGCCGGCCAGGTCGTACTCGTCTTCGGGATAGAAGCCGGGCATTTCAGCGGTCTCACCGCCGATGAGGGCGGCGCCGGACTGGACACAGCCTTCCGCCACGCCGGAGACGATGGAGGCAATGCGCTCAGGCACGTTCTTGCCGCAGGCGATATAGTCCAGGAAGAACAGGGGCTTGGCGCCGCAGCAGATAATGTCGTTGACGCACATGGCCACACAGTCGATGCCCACGGTATCATGCTTGTCCAGCAGGAATGCCAGCTTCAGTTTGGTACCCACGCCGTCGGTGCCGGATACCAGGACCGGGCGGCTGATGCCCGTCAGGTCCAGCTCAAACAGGCCGCCAAAGCCGCCGATATCAGAGACACCGGAGGAAATGGTCCTGGCGATATGGGATTTCATCAGTTCTACTGCTTTGTAACCCGCAGTAATGTCCACGCCCGCAGCAGCGTAGCTGTCAGATCTCGATACTGCCATAATCAGTTTCCTTTCTACCTCAGTCTTTACCCGTCCAGCAATAGGTACAGACCTGATTTTCATCCAGTCCAATGGCTTTTACAAGGCCCGCAACGGTCTGGTATTCCAGGGACGCGAAGCCGAACTTATCGGAGATGGCCTTCCGCATGGCCTGTCCCCTGGGGGTGCTGCCGTCCAGATACTCTTCCAGATGCTGCATCCCCTCTTCCCCTTCCAGCTCCATAATGGTGCGGCGGGCAATGAGTTCCTGCTCGCTCTTGCTGCTGGAGAAGTTGAGGAACTTGCAGGTATACAGGCAGGGCG
>JAZSQG010000206.1:0-3581 GCA_045537855.1 Oscillospiraceae bacterium | reverse complement strand
GCCTGAGCCAGCTGGGCGTGAAGAGCTACGTCCACTACTCCATCCCGGGATATCCCGCCGACGTGGAGCGCATCGTGTCTGACGAGGGCTTCGGCCGCAACGAGTATGTGGAGACCAGCCGCTCTCTGGTGGTGGTCACCGCCCCCGGTCCCGGCAGCGGCAAGATGGCCACCTGCCTGAGCCAGCTCTACCACGACCATCAGCGGGGCATCAGCGCCGGCTACGCCAAGTTTGAGACCTTCCCCGTGTGGAATCTCCCCCTGAAGCACCCGGTGAATCTGGCTTACGAGGCCGCCACCACCGACCTCAATGACGTAAATATGATCGACCCCTTCCATCTGGAGGCTTACGGCGAGACCGCCGTGAACTACAACCGGGATGTGGAGATCTACCCCCTGATGCGCACCATCTTCGAGCGCATTTTCGGCTCCTGCCCCTACAAGTCCCCCACGGACATGGGGGTGAACATGGCGGGCAGCTGCATCGTGGACAACGATGCGGTGATCCACGCCGCCAACAAGGAGATCGTCCGCCGCTGGTACGATGCCGCCTGTGCCCACCGGAAGGGCAGCGTCGGAAAATCCATCGTGCTGAAGAACGAAAGCATCATGAAGCAAGCGGGCCAGAGCCCGGAAAACCGGAAGGTCGCCTGTGCCGCCCGGGAAAAGGCGGAAGAGACGGGGGAACCCGCTGCCGCCATGGAGCTTTGCGACGGCAGCGTCATCACCGGCAAAACCAGCAAGCTCCTGGGCGCTTCCAGCGCCCTGCTCCTCAATGCCCTGAAGAAGCTGGCGGGCATCCCGGATGAGATCACCCTCATCTCCCCCTCCGTCATCGAGCCGGTGGCCCGGCTGAAGGTGGGGCTGCTGGGGGGCAACAACCCCCGCCTGCACACGGACGAGGTACTCGTTGCCCTGGCCGTCTGCGCCAATACGGATGACTATGCGGCCCGGGCCATGGCCCAGCTGCCCAATTTGAAAAACACGGAGGTTCACTACTCCGTCCTGCTGAGTCAGGTGGATCAGAACACCTTCAAGAAGCTGGGCGCAAATCTCACCTGCGACCCGGTATACCAGACCAAAAAGCTCTATCACAAAGGCTGAGAAAGGGGAACCCGGGAATGGATAATGTGAACTACACCATGCTTTGCGACTTCTATGAGCTCACCATGGGCAACGGCTACTTCGCCAAGGGCATGCACCAGCGCATCTGCTACTTCGACGTGTTCTTCCGGGAAGTGCCCGATGGGGGCGGCTTTGCCATCGCCGCAGGTCTGGACCAGATCATCGACTACATCCAGAATCTGCGCTTTGACAAGAAAGACATCGAATTTCTCCGGAGCAAGGGCTGCTTTGACGAGAAGTTCCTGCGCTGGCTGAAATACTTCAAGTTCACCGGCGACATCTGGGCCGTGCCCGAAGGCACGCCCATATTTCCCGGGGAACCGGTCATCACCGTCCGGGCCCCTGCGGTGGAAGCCCAGCTCATCGAGACCTATCTCCTGCTGCAGTTCAACCACCAGTCCCTGATCGCCACCAAGGCAAACCGGGTGGTGCGCGCCGCCCAGGGCAGACCCGTGCTGGAATTCGGCTCCCGCCGGGCCCAGGGGGCGGACGCTGCCATCATCGGTGCCCGTGCTTCCTACATCGGCGGCTGCGCCGGCACCGCCTGCACCGTCACGGACCAGCTCTTCGGCGTCCCCGCCGGGGGCACCATGGCCCACAGCTGGGTGCAGATGTTCGACAGCGAGTACGAGGCCTTCAAGACCTACTGCGAAGTCTATCCCAACAACGCCACTCTGCTGGTGGATACCTACAACACCCTGAAGAGCGGCGTGCCCAACGCCATCCGGGTCTTCAAGGAAGTGCTGGTGCCCCAGGGCATCACCAACTTCGCCATCCGCCTGGATTCCGGCGACATTTCCTACCTGTCCAAGCAGGCCCGGGCCATGCTGGACGAGGCGGGTCTGCAGTGCTGCAAGATCACCGCTTCCAACGCCCTGGACGAGCGCCTCATCCGGGATCTGCTGATGCAGGGCGCCTGCATCGACACCTTCGGCGTGGGCGAGCGGCTCATCACCGCCCGGAGCGCCCCGGTTTTCGGCGGCGTGTACAAGCTGGCGGCCATCGAAGCCGAGGACGGCAGCATCGTTCCCCGGATCAAGGTCAGCGAAAACACCGCCAAGATCACCAATCCCCACTTCAAGAAGGTTTACCGCCTCTTCGACCGGGAGACCGGCAAGGCCCTGGCAGACCAGCTCTGCGTGTGGGACGAGACCATCGACGACAGCAAGGAGCTGACCATCTTCGACCCCCAGGCCGTGTGGAAGACCAAGCGCATCACGAACTTTGTGGCCAAAGAGCTGCAGGTGCCCATCTTCCAGGGGGGCAGGCTGGTGTATCAGCGCCCCAGCCTGAAGGAGATCCGCAGCTACTGCCTGGAGCAGATCGACCTGCTGTGGGACGAAGTCAAGCGCTTCCACAACCCCCACAACTACTATGTGGACCTCTCCGAGCGTCTCTGGCTGGTGAAGCGGGAGCTGCTCAACGCCGCCAGCGTGGAGCAGGACTAAGACATTCCAATAAAAAAGGAAGGAGCGGCCGCTCCTTCCTTTTTTGCGTTTCACTCCGCGCCGTACTCCCGCCGAAGCAGGGCGGCGATTTCTCCGGGGAGGCTGTCCCGGCTGCGCTCCGTCACCGTGATGACCCGGCCCAGGGGCGCATCCTGCCAGACGCCGAGACCCTGCCGCACCACACCCAGGACGCTTTTTTCTCCCTCCAGGGCTTCCAGCACCGCCGCCCGGAACTGCAGGGCGTCCCGCTCCAGAAAGCCCAGCTCATCCAGCACGATGAGCTGCACCGCACTGTCCTCCATGGCTCTTCGGAGAAAGGCACTGCCAAGGGTATCAAAGACTTCCGGCTCCGCCCGGCGCAGCCCGCCGCCCACGATGGCGCAGACCCGCTCCGGGAGATAGTCCGGCCTTTCGCCGTAGGGCTGCAGGAAGAGCCTTCTCTGCTCCTCCCCCCGCCATGGGCCAAAGGTGGTCTGCACCCCGCCATAGCAAAGGCCGCTGCGCTGCAGCGCCGCCGCCAGCGCCGTGGATTTCCCCACACCCCGGTCGCCGGTCAGAAACAGCTTCAAAAGCCATCCCTCCTTCCCGCTCCCATCTTAGCCGCCGGGGCCGCTTCTGTCAAGGAACTGCCGCATCCTGCAGTTGTTCCGCTTCCGCCGCAAATTTACCGTGTTTGGCGCCCATCGCGCCAAACTGCCGGCCGCGCTTTTCGCCGGCAAGGGAAATTTGCGCAGCAGCTGCAGGATGCAGCTGCTGCAGACCCGGAAACAGCGGAAAAAAGTCCTTGCAATCCGCCGGGGACTATGTTATAGTACGGATGTACAGTAGGAAGTGGTGTTGACGGAGTGGGTTCTGCCCACTCTTTTTTGCGGCCATTTTCCTTCACTTAAAATTGGAAAGAAATGGGTATTTCATGAAAATCACGGAATTGGTCGCCCAGCTTGCCGCCCCCATCGCCGAGAAGAACGGCTGCTTTGTCTGGGATGTGGAGTTTTTGAAGGAAGCGGGC
>JAZSQG010000254.1:0-2649 GCA_045537855.1 Oscillospiraceae bacterium | reverse complement strand
ATGACCCGGAGGCGGACCCCAACTGGAGCGCCTATAAGAAGCAGTACCGCCGGGAGGGGGAGCGGGCTGTGGCCAACGCCCTGGGACAGGCCAGCGCCGCCACCGGCGGCCAGCCCTCCTCCTGGGCCGTGACGGCGGCGACCCAAGCGGGGGATTACCATGCGGCCCAGCTCAGCGATCGGCTGCCCACCCTGTATCAGCAGGCCTACGAGCGCTGGCTGGAGGACTATGAGCGCAAGGAAGATCTGCTGGACAAGGTGACGGGTCTGGCGGAGCGGGATTATCTGGAGTACCGGGACCGCTATGAAGACTGGGAGCAGGAGCGGGACTTTGCCTATGACCTGTGGCTGGATGAGCAGGAGCGGCAGCGGCAGAGCCACGCGGACTATCAGGCCCGGTACGAAGCGGCGGCGGAGCGGGAGCGGGACGCTGCCGCAGCAGCGGAAGCGGAGCCGGAGGAAGCTGCTGCGCCTTCCCGGGAGACGGTGCAGCAGCGGGCGGCACAGCCCGGAGCAGGGGAAGCGCCGGCTGCAGCGGAGCCGGAGGAAGCAAGTCTTGCGGACCTGGCGGGGATGGAAGCGGAGCTGGATAAAATTCTCGTTCGCGGCAGTCTCTCCCCGGAGCGGAAGCTGGAACAGGCGGCGGGGAAGCTCTTGGGCTGGTGCCGCAGCGGGCGGCTCAGCCCGGAGCAGGCCATCGGCATGGCGGGCGACCTGGATGACGGTCTTGCCCGGCGGCTGCGCAGTCTGCTGGAAACCGCAGAGTAACGTGCTTACAGCGGCGGAAGCCTCTCTTTGCGGGGCTCCGCCGCGTTTCTGCTTCGGGTGGAAGGGATTGCGGAAATTCGAAGGTGCGGTGATTGTGCTGTTTCCCGGACCGTGCTATGCTGAAGGCAGCCGAAGGGACGGCTGTCCCGCGCCTTGACAGGGCAAGGCGGGGCAGTGTATGCTTTTACGGCAACAACGCGATGGGAGGACAGACCGTGGAAATCCGCTCCTACATGAACTTTCTGCACCGACTGGAAGTGCTGAAACGCAACACCCGCCACGCCTGGGCCGTGGACGGCCGCCGGGAAAGCGTGGCCGAGCATTCCTGGCGTCTGGCGGTGATGGCCCTGCTCTGCCGGGATGAATTCCCCGGGCTGGATATGGAGAAGGTGCTGGTGATGTGCCTCATCCACGACTGGGGCGAGGCGGTCACCGGGGACATCCCCGCTTTCCGGAAGACGGAGGCGGACGAACAGGACGAGGCTGCGGCCCTGCGGGGGCTGCTTACGGAGCTGCCGGAAGCACAGCGGCGGGAGCTGCAGGCACTCTTTGACGAGATGGAGGCCATGGAGAGCGGGGAAGCCCGCCTTTTCAAGGCCCTGGACAATATGGAGGCCGTTTTTACCCACAATGAAGGGCCTTTGGAAAGCTGGCTCCCCCTGGAGCATGAGGAAAATCTGGTCTACGGGCAGCGTAACTGCGCGGCCTTTCCCTGGACTGCGGCCCTGCGGGAAGCCCTGCGCCGGGAAAGTCTGGAAAAGCTTCGGCGGGAAGGTGGCGGCGCATGAGCAGGTGGTTTATCCCGGACTATGATGTGCCGGAATCGCAGCTGCGCTTCAGCGTGCTGGCCGCCCGCTATGAGGGGCAGTGGCTCTTCTGCCGCCACCGGGAGCGGCAGAGCTGGGAGCAGCCCGGCGGTCACCGGGAAGCGGGGGAAAGCACCATGGAGGCTGCCGCCCGGGAGCTTCACGAGGAGACCGGGGCGGTGGATTTTTCTCTGCAGTACCTGGGCGTCTACGGCCTGGAGGGGGAAAAAGGGACAAACTACGGGAGCCTGTGGCTTGCGGAGGTGAAGGCCCTGGGTCCCCTGCCGGAAGCTTCGGAAATGGCGGAAGTGGGGCTCTTTGACCGACCGCCGGAAGCACAGACCTATCCGGAATTGCTGGAAGAACTCCTGCGCCGGGCGGAAAGCGCGCCGAAACGGGAATTTCCCCCCATCTGCCGCCATATCAGCCGGGACGGCTGGAAGCGGGTGCTGCGAAAGCAGCGGGCCATGATGGAAGTGGAGGAAGGAAGCTTCCGGGGGATGGCCTGCCTCCTGAAGCTGGAAAAACTGCGGGAAGCCTGCGTGCGCCGGGGTGTCACCATCGCCAGCGACGGCAGCTACTGGATGCAGCTGGCCCCGGAGGGGGGCTTCTGGTGGCTCACCGTGGCCCTCAGCCCGGAGGGGGAGATCTGCCAGTATTACTTCGACCTCACTGCGGGGAATATCCTGCAGGGCAGGGAATCCCGCTTCATCGACCAGTATCTGGATGCCGTGTTCAGCCCCGCCGGAGAAGGGGTGCTGCTGGACAGCGACGAGCTGGAAGCAGCCCTTGCGGAGGGCAGCATCGATGCCGAAGCCGCCCGGCTGACCCGGGAGCGGGCGGCGGAGCTCATGGCGGCGGTACCCGGGCGCATCGGGGAACTGGAAGCTTACTGCCTGAAGCTCTTCCGGCGGCTGCGGGAACAGCTTTGGGACTGTGAATAAAGACTTGACAAGCATCGAGCGTCTAGGTATAGTATACCTAGACGCTCGATGTACTTATATCCGGGAAGGAGGCGACGGGGATGAAGACCCTGCACAGCATGATCTGGCTGGAAACGGCCGCGGGGCATATCC
>JAZSQG010000227.1:0-7199 GCA_045537855.1 Oscillospiraceae bacterium | reverse complement strand
GTATTCCATTTGTATCGTTCCTCCCTATGGCCGGCATTCTGTGGCCGCCTCCAGACCGCAAAGTCTGGGTGTGCCCACAGCGCGCCTGCCCCTGCATCTCGAAAGGGCGCATTGTAACATGCAAATTTTACAACGCGTCGCACGCGAAACATCTGTTTTGCGTGTAAATTCCGCAGGAATTTGTGAATACTTCACGTTTTTGTCTCTTTGAAAGCCAAAATGCCGGCGCCGTGTACGCCGGCAGGTGAAATTTGTGGAGGTGCCGCAAAAATGCGGCACCTCCAGGGCTGCGTCAGGTCAGCTGAGCAGATTGATGCCGTCGATGAGCAGGGAGAAGTAGGGCGCGCTGCGGAACACGCTTTCCTGGAAAGCGCCGTCCTTGATGCACTCGTAATCCTGGCCCACGTACAGAACGGCGGAATAGTCGCTGTTCATGGTGCTGGAGTTGAAGGTGTAGCTGGAGATCGCGGCACCGTCCACGGTGAAGGTGGCGGTGTCGAACACCTGCAGGGTGCCGGCCTTGATGGCAGCTTCCACTTCGGCGACCTTCTCAGCGGTGCCGGGGGCGCAGGAGGCGCCCAGGGGGGAGATCATGTTGGCGCCGTCGGCATAGCCTTCGGCCCAGTCGACCGCGATCTCGGTGCGCTTGCCTTCCTTGGCAAGGCCCAGGGCGTAGGTGTAATAACGGGACCAGTCGTTCTGGGCGGAGGTGAGGATGGCGGTGGGGGCGACGGCCAGCATGTCGATGTTGTAGCCGACATAGTAGCAGACGCTGCCGGTGGCCACAGCGGCCTCAATGGCGGCGGGGCCGCCGGTGGAGTCGGCGTGCTGGCTGATGATGCAGCAGCCGCGGCTCAGCAGGGCTTCGGCAGCCTGCTGCTCGGCGGTGGCGTTGGCCCAGGAGTTGGTGAAGGTGACGTCCATGGCAACGTTTTCCACGATGCTCTTCACGCCCAGGTAGAAGCCGGTGTAGCCGGAGACCACTTCCGCGTAGGGGAAGGCGCCAACGTAGCCGATCTTCACGGTGCCGTCGGCATTGTAGTTATCCTCGGTCAGGAGGCCGGCATCGATCATTTCCTTCAGCTTCATACCGGCAACCACACCGGAGACGTAGCGGCTCTCATAGGTGTGGGTGAAAAAGTTGTGGGTGTTCTGGCAGTTGTCCACGCCGGCAGTGTCGCCGGTGGCGATGAGGAAGGTGACATTGGGGTTCTCCTCGGCAGCCAGGGTCATGTAGGACTGGTGGCCGTAGGAGTCGGAAATGATCACAGTGCAGCCCTGCTCCACCAGGTCGATGGCGGCGTCGTAGCAGCTCTGATCTTCCGCGATGTTGTACTTCCAGACAAGCTGGCTGTCTTCAATGCCCAGATTCTTGCAGGCGGTCTGGATGCCTTCCATGTGAGCCAGGTCGTAACCGATGGTCTCGTCGTGCAGCAGGATGACGCCGATCTTCAGGGACTTGTCGCCGCCGGCAGTCTGCTGCTGGTCGCCGCTGGGCTTTTCGCTGCCGCAGGCGCACAGGGCCAGCACCATGATCAGCGCGAGGGCCAGTGCAAGCAGTTTCTTCATCTGTTTGTTCCTCCGATTCTAGATTCTAATAGTTTTTCGGCGCAGGGCCGGTATGCGCTTCATTCAAACTCGATGCTGCCATCCTCACCCATGGAGCGGACGCGGGCAAGGGACTCCACCCGCACGCCCCGGGCGCGGATGCGCGCACCGCCGGGCTGATAGGATTTTTCAATGGCAATGCCTGCTCCCACCACTTCGGCCCCTGCCTGGGAAGCAATGTCCAGCAGCCCTTCCAGGGCCGCGCCGTTGGCAAGGAAATCGTCGATGATGAGCAGCCTGTCCGCCGGTCCCAGATAGTCCCGGGACACGATGACATCGTAGGTTACACCGTGGGTATAGGAGCGGACGCTGGAGGTATAGACATCCCCGGCAATATTTTTGGTCTTGCTCTTCTTGGCAAAGACCACCGGGCAGCCGAAAGCCTGGGCCGTGATACAGGCAATGCCGATGCCGGAGGCTTCTATGGTGAGGATCTTGTTGATGCCGCAGCCATCGTACAGCCGCTTCCACTCCTCCGCCATTGCGCCAAACAGGGTCACATCCATTTGGTGGTTCAGAAAACTGTCCACCTTCAGTACATCGCCGTCCCGGACAACGCCGTCCTTCCGAATCCGCTGTTCCAAGCGTTCCAAGGCAAACTCCCCCTTAACAAATCCCGTCCATTGTACTACAGCCATTTACAATTTTCAACAATTCTTTCCCGAAATTCCGTCCCGGGACAGGCTTATTTCTTCCGCTTTTTCCTGCCGAAAATCTGCTTGCGGAAGACGATCAGCTGCATCACCGCGAAGAGGGCCGCAAGGATCACCAGCACGATCCAGCCCTTTCCCAGGGTCTGGGCCGCCACGGGCAGAAGCAGCAGCATGGGGAAGCCGAAGACGATGGCCCAGGGCTGATGATAGACGATATTGTCACTGGCCTGGGTCTGGAACTGGGGGTCCACCTCCCGCAGGAGGATGACGCCGGTGCTGGCGGTGCCGGTGAGCATCCCGTAAAGACTCAGGAAGGCTTCATGCTCATAGTTGGGGAAAATGCGGCCGCAGAGGTACTTCAGATAGAAGTAGGTCATCACGGCGCCGGCGATGCACATCAGACTCAGGGGAATAAAGAATTCCTTTTCCCGGAAGGCGGAAAGGTTGATGGCGGCGATGGAGGCGATGACCATCAGGTCAAACATGAAGCCGGCAATGCGGTTCTGCATGAACACATTGGTGTATTCCCGGTGGACGATGTTCTTCTTCCGCAGGCCCCGGAGAATGGCCTTTTCCAGCAGGGCAAACACCGTGCCGATGAGGAAGTTGAAGCCCCAGAGAAGGGGACGAACCGTGTTGTAGCCGAAATCACCCAGGATGCCGGTGCGGATCACGGCGTCCACGCCGGACATGAAGAGGTAGGCGGCGATGTAGGCAATGAATACCAGGGCCAGCTGAATGGTGAACTTGTCCAGGCTTTCCGCCAGAGGCACCTCGTCCTGGGTGGTCACCATTTCCATGCTCAGGTCTTCGTCCTTCACGATACCGTCCACGGAATGCTTCAGCATACCCTTGCGGCGCATCCAGTTCAGATACACCACGCCGCCCGCGGAGGCGGAGATAAAGCCCATGGCCGCCACGGCGAGGCCAAAGCTGGTACCGTGGGCAAAGCCGTAAAGGGTCTCGTAATTGTGACCCCAGTTATAGGCCTGGCCGGGTCCCTGCCCGTAACCCATGGGCAGCAGAAGGCCGGAGGCCCAGAAATTATCCAGCAGATAGTAGCACACCAGACTGATGAGCAGACCCACCACCGCCTGGATCAGGTAGCCCGAAACCACCGTGGCGCCGGAGTCAAAGGCACCGCTTCGGCTGTGCTTGTCCTGCTTTTTTTCGATGTTGCGCAGGGACATGGCCACAAAGCCAAGACCCAGGCCGTGATAGGTGAGCATTTCCAGAGTGCTCACCGGGATCAGCTCATTGCCGGTGAGCTGCTTGTAAAGGAAGCCTGCCAGAAGCAGCAGCAGGCCGCCCAGCACCGAGCTGGGCACCATCAGCTTCCTGAGAGGAACGATCACGTTGCGCAAAGCATTGGCAGCCATCATTGCAAGGAACAGATAGAACATGGTAATGATGAAGGACCATACCTGTCCGTCCCAGAAATTCATACCGCTTGTCATACTCCACTCTCCTCCTTCCCCGGTCGTGAGATTCCGCCGGGTAAAAATCTATGATGAATATATGTAAAAGGGAAGCGCTCCCTCAGCCTTCCAGATGCTTGCGCAAGGCCTGCAGCATGCGCCGGCCCGTCTCCAGTTCCTCCTCTGTAAACTCCCCTTCCAGTGCGTCCACCGCGGCGGACAGGAAGGGGCAGTCCGTTTCAAAATAGTTATAAAAGCGCTCCGTCACGGACAGGCGGTATTCCCGCTTGTCATCCTTGCCGGGATTTTTCTCCACATAGCCTTTGGCGGCCAGATTGCTCACCTTGTAGGTGGCGTTGGGCTGGCTGATGCCCAGAGTATGGGCAAACTGACTCAGGGTCGGCTCATCCAGCAGGTACACCACATCGGCGGCAAATGCCTCCGTGGCGGACAGGCTGCCGTCCCGCTCCCGGATGCGTCCGAACAGCTCCCGATAGCTCCGCAGGCGGAAGGCCTTGTACAGGAGCAGTGCCTCTCCGCGCAAATTTTCCGATGCCACAGTTACTCCATCCTATTCCGGACCGTGAAGTCCACTTTTTCCTGCCTGCCACGCCAGGCGACGGTGAGCACCGCCCGGCCCGCTTCGCCGGTGGTGCGCAGCCACACGCCCGCAGCGCCGCCCCGGAGGCTGATGGCCCGGGGCCCCACGATGCGCAGGGGACCTTCCACTTCCATGAGCAGGGGGTCGCCGGCAAACCAGAGGCGGTTGCCGTTCTGGTCACAGACCCGGATGCGCACCAGCACCGCGTCCCACATGCCGTCTTCGCCCAGGGTCACGCGCTCCGGCTGCAGCTCCAGCAGGGTGCGGGTCACGGGCTCCAGGATCCGCCGGGAAACGACTTCCCCCTTGCGGATGGCTTCAAAGCGCCAGCTGTCGCTGCCGTCGCCCCAGCTGCTGCGGTACTTCTCTTCCAGCTGGGCCGCCCGCTGGGCGTCGATGCCGTCCAGCAGCAGGGAGAGGCTCTTCAGGGAGCCGCCGCCTTCTCCGGCCCAGAGGGCCTTGAGCTTTTCCGCCGTTTTGGGGCTGAGTCCTTCCTGTTCCACCAGCACATCACCGATGAAGTCATCGATGCGCACGGGAGGATGGGGCATATTGGGGAAAGCGCGGAAATCCGGGTAGAAATCCCGGACGGGCTTCCCGTTTCGGTACATGCGCACAAAGTCGGCATTGGTAAAGGCCCAGACCGTGTCCACCGTGCCGCCGGGGTATTCCCCCCGGTCCATGGTGCTGGAAATTTCCAGCACGGGCTTCCCCTCGCTCTGGGAGGCATAGACCGCCGCCGCCAGCTTGGGATTGCGGTACATATCCATCACACCGTGGTAGCAGATGCGGTCGCCGCTGCCGAATTCCCGGTGAGTGTTGTAGTCAAAGGCGCACCAGCCGATGCAGCCGCTGATATCCTGGGCGCCGTACATGGCGTCCAGCACCCGGGCATGGCGCAGGGCATGCTCCAGCCGATGGCTCTCATCGTCAAAGCTCTTGGTGGGAAACATGTGCCCGTTGTACTCCGTGACCAGATAGGGGCTCTCGGCATCGGGGGCGGACACTTCCCGGGATACCAGACCCGGATTCTTCCCGGTGTGGGAAAAATCGTTGTAAGTATACACATCCTCCAGACGGCTGCTCTTGCGCAGATAGCGGACTCCGCCGGTCTGCCGGTCGGGGTCCAGGGCATGGCTCAGGGCATTGGTCTGGCGGTAAAGTCCGTCGTCATCCATGGATTCGTTGATGCGCACGCCCCAGAGGATCACACTGGGGTGGTTGCGGCTCTGGCTGACCATGTCATCCACATTCCGCAGGGCCTGCTTCTTCCAGGCATCGCCGCCGATGTGCTGCCAGCCGGGGATCTCCGTAAAAACCAGCAGGCCGATCTCGTCGCAGCGGTCCAGGAAGGCCTGGGACTGGGGGTAGTGGCTGGTACGCACCACATCCAGACCCAGCTCATAGCGCAGGATATCCGCATCGCTGCGCTGGACACTGTCGGGCATGGCATAGCCCACAAAGGGATAGGACTGGTGCCGGTTCAGGCCCCGGAGCAGGCGCTTTTCTCCATTGAGGTAGAAGCCGTCCCGGCGGAATTCCGCCTCCCGGAAGCCGAAGCGCACCCGGCGGCTGTCCATGAGCCTTCCGTCCTCCCGGTACAGGGACACGTCCAGCCGGTACAGCTCCGGCTGCTCCGGGCTCCAGCGGCGCACATCCCGGCAGTCCAGCTGCAGTTCGTAGCTGTGCATGTTTTCCGCCCTTCCGGGCAGACCCGCGGGAAGGGGCAGGCTGCCGCTCCGGGCATCGGAAAGTTTCACGGTCTTGCGCAGGGCTTCCCTGCCGTCGGGGCCGGTGACGGTGAATTCCGCCAGCGAGGCGCCGGGGCCGTCCACCACCAGCTCCGTCAAAATCTGGCTGCCCCGGGTGCGCACATACACGTCCGCCGCCCAGGCTTCCTCGGTAACGAAGAGGCTGCAGCCCCGGTAGAGGCCCTGATAGGTGAGATAGTCGATGACATTGCCGAAGGGGGGCTGGTCCAGAGTCTCCCGGCTGTCCACCTCCAGAGCCAGCAGGTTCTCCCCTGCCCGGACATGCTCCGTCAGCTCCGCGGTGAAGGCGGTGTAACCGCAGCGATGGGTGCGAAGCAGCTTCCCGTTGACAAAGAGGCGGGCCTTGTGGGCAGCTCCCTCAAAGCGCAGAAACACCCGCTTCCCTCCGGTCAGGGGCGGCAGCGTCAGGCTCCGGCGGTAAGCGGATACGTACTGATAGTCCTGTTCATCCGTATAGTTCCAGGGCAGCTCCGTGCCCGTATGGGGCAGGCGGACCTTTACGGTCTCCTGACTGCCGCCCTGATAAAAGTCGCTTTCCGGCCGGGAAGTAAATTCCCAGCCCTCGTTAAGATTCATGGTTCTGGCCATCATGCTGCCTCGTTTCTGTCACTTCCGTAATGGGTCTGACGGTATAATCAGCCTTCCGCAGAAGGCGGCAAAGTTCGTCCATATCCGAAAAATCCCCCGCGAGGATCAGGTCGCAGCGGCGTTCCGCATTCATCAAAAAGGTTTCGCAGACCAGCAGGCTGCGCTGCTCCTCCTCATCGCTCCAGAAGACCAGGCCCTCCCCGGCAATCCACGCCGCTTCTTCCGAAGTCAGCGCCCGGTCGGAGGCGGCAAGGAAGCTCAGCTGCATGGCAGCTTCCGCCAGCGCCTGAGAGGCTGCGGGCCACTCCTCGGCGATCTTCCCTTCCAGCAGGATGCCCACCGTACAGCCCTGCCCCAGAATGCGGCGCACCGCAGCGCCGTGGGCCCTGATCTGCTCCGCCGTGGCAAAAAAGCAGGCGGGCAGGTCTTCCTGTTCCAGGGCGTCCAGAATGCGCTCCGTCTCCTCCCCGATGCCCAGAAAGGCCAGGTATACATCCACATCCCGGCTCAGGACTGCGGGAGGCGTGGGGGTGGGTCGGGGCGTCGCCGTAGGCCGTGG
>JAZSQG010000021.1:0-5127 GCA_045537855.1 Oscillospiraceae bacterium | reverse complement strand
CCAGCTTGCCCATGACATTTTCCGAAAGCTTGGTGATGCGCAGGCTGTGTTCCCCGTCTTCCCCTTCAAAGAGGGTGATCCAGGCTTCCGGCTCGGTGACCTTCTGCCGCAGGCAGAATGCTTCGCTCCCGTCGGCCAGCGCGGCCACCACAGGGTCCAGCATGATGGCCTGGGTCTCAAAGGGGGCCATCATCTCCTCCTGCACCGCCAGGAAGCGGGCCCGGAGGGGGCTGCCCCGGAAGCGCACGGTGCAGCCGGCGCAGGACCAGTTGATCCACACGCAGCGTCCCTGGGGGTCGGGCAGCACCCGCCCGTGGAAGCGCAGCGCATCGGTCAGGGTATTGACGGTGAGGTTCATGCTCGTTCATCCTTTCCCGGCGGCAGGAGCCGCCGCATCCAAAAGCTGCCGCTTTCGCAAAAAAGCGGCGCAGCATCCATCCGTTTCTTCCCCCGCGTGCGGGGTACTGCCTCCAGTCTAGCAGAGGCATTTTTCCCTGTCAAGGCAATCCGCCACGCCGCCGGGCCGCAGCATAAAGCCGCCGGGCGGGGGGCATACTGAACCGGGGTGATGCTATGTTCAGTGTCCGTATCGCGGAAGGCGGCAGCAAAAAGATCCTGCCCTATGTGAAGCACTGTCTCAAGGACGCCAGCCGGGATGGGCGCATCGATGCGGCCCTTTGCGCCGGCGGGCATGCCGACCTGCTCATCGTCCCCCGGGGCGCCCGGGCGGAACAGGCAGGCTGCCTCCTGCTGGCAGGCGGCCAGGAAGCCCGACCCGGGCAGCGCTCGGTGCGCTGCGGTCTGGGGACGCAGGACCAGCTGAGCCTTTCCAGCATCGGCCGGGGCAGCGCCATGCTCACCCTTCAGGGAGAACTGACCACCCTGGGGGGCAGCAGACTGGAAGCCCAGGAAATTCCCCTGGCCCTCCGGGGCAGTCCCGAGCCGGAAGCGGTGCTGGCGGCGGCGGGTGCCATGCTCCTGCTGGATGCCGACCCCGCGGGGGGGCTGCGCCTGACATAAGGGGCGCAGGGAGCGCATAGACTCTAAGGCATGGGGAGCTTTCTCCCCAGCAGCAGCCTTGCAAGGAGGAATGCACTGTGGCATGGCGAAATAATACGGCCCTGCTCCGGGGCCGGGTGACCGCGAGCGCGGTCCTGTCCCATATCAGCCGGGGCGTCCCCTATTACAGCGTCCCCATGGAGACCCGCCGCCTTTCCGGGGCGTCGGACCGGGTCAATCTGGTGATTCCGGAAGCCCTGCTCCCCAGCCTGCCTCTGCCCGGCGGACGGGCCCGGGTGGAGGGGGAACTGCGCAGCTACAACAACCGCAGCGGCAGCGGCAGCAAACTCGTGCTCTATATCTACGCCCAGAGCCTCCTGCCCGAATCGGAGCAGGCGGGAGAAGACCTGAACGAAGTCAGTCTCCGGGGCGTCCTCTGCCGGGACCCGGTGTGGCGCCGCACTCCCATGGGCCGGGAGATCTGCGACCTGATGCTGGCGGTGAACCGGCGCTACGGCCGGGCCGACTACCTGCCCTGCATCGCCTGGGGCCGCAACGCCGAGGCCGCCGCCCACTGGAAGCAGGGGCAGCCCCTGAGCCTCCGGGGACGCTTTCAGAGCCGCCTCTACATAAAGAACGAAAACGGCCGGAGCATGGAAAAGACCGCCTACGAAGTATCCGTGGCGGCCTTTGATCCTGACTGTGAGGGGGATTAGCTTTCCCCGTTTTCCTTCTGTTTTTCGTCCCGGCGCTTTTTGGCTTCCCGCAGCTCCGCCAGACGCTCGGCGTACATGGCCTGAAGCTCCAGAGGCTCAAAGACATGGCGCTCGCCGCAGAAGCGGCAGATGACCTCGGCCTCTTCCCCGCTGTCGGCCATTTCCTTCAGCTCCTGAATGCCGATGCTTTTGATGCTCTTGCGGTACTTCTCCCGGGCGCAGTTGCACTGATAGGAAATTTCCCTTGTCTCCAGCACTTCGTGGGGAATTTCCCCGAAGAGCATGTCCGCCAGCTGCTCTGCGTCCACATTCCGGGCCATGAGGCCGGAAATGGCGGGCATCACCTCCACCCGCTCCTGGAGGATGGGGATGAGGCTCTCATCGGCCCCGGGCATGAGCTGGAGCAGATAGCCGCCGGCGCCCTCCACCCGGCCTTCCCGGCCCACCTGCACCCCCAGGGCGCAGACGGTCGGCACCTGCTCGCTGACGGCGTAGTAGCTGGTGACATCCTCGGCCACTTCGCCGCTCACCAGCTGGGTAAGGCCCACATAGGGTTCGCCGAAGCCGTAATCCCGCACCACGTAGAGGTCGCCTTCCCGGCCTACCACGCCGCCCACGTCCAGCTTCCCCGCCGCGTTGGGAGGCAGCTCCGCCGTGGGCTCCTCGCAGCAGCCCCGGACATGGCCTTCGCTGTCGCTGACGCAGGTGAAGCTGCCGGCAGGGCCGTTGCCCCGCAGGCAAAGGGTGAGGCTTCCGCCGGGATCCTTCAGGGTGCCGCCCATGAGGGCGACGGCGCTGAGGCAGCGGCCCAGGGCGGCGGTGACCGTCTTGCTGGGATGATGCCGGTCGGCGGCGTACTGGACGATGCCGGTGGTGCGGACCATGAGCAGGCGGACGCTGCCGTCGCTGCTGATGGCGGTGCTGAGGGTACCCTTGTTTTCCATATTTCAAAACTCCGTATCGTTTTCAATTTGGTAATCACGGTATTATAACCCCTCCGCCTCTTTTTGGCAAGCACCGGCGCAGTTCCGCGCCGTTCCAAATGTGAAAAAAGGGAAGGGCCCGCGGGCCGCTTCCCTTCCTTCAGAGCAGAGTGCCGATCCAATAGATCACGCCGTACAGCACCGATGCTGTCATGCCGAATACAATGACCGGCCCGGCAATGACGAACATTTTCGCCGCCATCCCTGCCACGTATCCCTCGCTTTTGAATTCCAGCGCCGGAGAAGCCATGGCATTGGCAAAGCCGGTGATGGGTACCAGGGTACCTGCACCGCCGAATTTTGCCAGTCTGTCATAGACTCCCAGCCCGGTGAGCAGCGTACCGCAGAAGATCAGCGTGATGCTGTTTGCCGCGGCCGCGCTTTGGCTGTCCAGTCCCGCAGAGAGCCAGAAGCGAAGGATCGCCTGACCCACAACGCAGATGAGACCGCCGCTGAAAAATGCACGCAGCAGATTTTTCGTCAGAGGCGAAGGAGGACAGCGGCTCTGCACGTAGGCCGCGTACTCCCGGTTTGTCATATTGACCATTGGAATCCTGCCTTTCCTCAGTCTGGGAAGGCCGAAAAAGCCTCCCGACTGCAGTATCTGCAGCCGGGAGGCCCTTATTCCATCCTGATTATTCCTTTTCCACGCTCACGTTGTTGAGGCCGTTTTCCTCAAACTCCTCCATGTATTCGCCGATGCGCCGGGCCAGCTCGCTGTTATTCGTGCGGTCGATGGGCGCAAAGTCCATGTCCCGCCTTGCCAGCTCCTCGGCCAGAATGTCGAAAAACATGGCGTCCTCATAGTCCATGATGGCCTCGTGGATGCCGCCCTCCTCAAATTGGGCGGAGGGCACCACCTCTCCGTCCACCACCTCGAAGAGGGCGTACATCCCCGTCTTCAGGCAGTAGGAAAAGAGCTTGGATTCCACCTCATCATATTCCCGGATGCGGTTTGGCCCCCGCGTGGAATTCATCACCCAGTTGCCCACATATACCAGGTCCAGGAGCCTGCGGAATTCTTTTTCGGTAAATTCGATCTTCACGGCGAAGGTGCCACCACCTTTCCATCCTCTGTCTGCAGCATATGTACCGATGCGGCGCGGCATGCATGGCCGCTGCCGGATACCTTCTGCACATTATAGCCCCTTCCGGGGAAAATTTCCACTGTCCCGGGAAAATTTTTCCGAAATGCCCGGAAAATGGGGATAATTTTTGCGGAATGGCGCGTTTGGTACTTGTGCCGCCGATGAAATTGCTATATATTAAGGTATTGCCGACCGGGTAAGGCCCCGCAGCGGCAGAAAGGCAGTAGCGGCATGGACAACAGGCCCATCGGAATATTTGACTCCGGCGTCGGCGGACTCACCGCCGTGCGCCGCCTTCGCAGCCTGCTCCCCGGGGAGGACATCGTCTTTCTGGGGGACACCGGGCGTGTGCCCTATGGGGGCCGCAGCGATGAGACCATCCTGCGCTTTGCCCGGGAAGGGCTGGACTTTCTGCGCCGGAAAGGGGTCAAGGCGGTCATCGCCGCCTGCGGCACCATCAGCAGCATCGCCCTGCCCGTGCTGGAAGCGCCGGAATTCCCCCTCTGCGGCGTGCTGGAGCCTTCGGTGGCCCGGGCCGCACAGCTGACGAAGAACGGGCGCATCGGCGTCACTGCCACGGCTGCGGCCATCCGCAGCGGCAGCTACGGCCGCGCCCTGCAAAGGCGCATGCCGGAGGCGCAGGTCTTCAGCCGGGCCTGTCCCCTTTTCGTGCCCCTGGCCGAAAGCGGCCGGGTGCGCAGCACGGACCGGCTGCTGATGCAGGCGGCGGAATGCTACCTCGCCCCCCTGCGGGAGGCGGGGGTGGACACCCTGATTCTGGGCTGCACCCACTATCCCCTGCTGGAGGAAGCCGTCCGGGCCTTCATGGGGCCGGAGGTGCAGCTGGTGGACGTGGGGGCGGAAGCTGCCATGGCCATGGCAGAGCAGCTGCGGGCGCTGGACGCTCTGGCCGACACCGGGCGCAGCGGCCGTCTACGCTGCTTTGTCACCGACGACCCGGCCCAGTTTGACCGGGTGGGCGGCATGTTCGTGGCGGAGGCGGGGGGCCTGCAGGCGCAGCTGACACCACCCCTCGGCTGAGAAGCCCAAGGAGGAACACCAATGAAACATGTAATCATATCCATCAGCGGGACCCAGCACAACTACGGCGATGAGAACATCCCCGCCGGAGACGAGACCATCGAGCTGGTTACCGACGGCAGCTATCAATACGGAGAAAACGAAAGCCTCTTCACCTATCGGGAGAGCGAGCTCACCGGCATGGACGGCACCCTCACCACCTTCCGGGTGGAAAAAGATATGGTCACCATGACCCGGGAGGGCGCGGTGAACAGTCAGATGCTGTTCCAGAAGGGGCGCAAGCATCTCTTCCTTTACGAT
>JAZSQG010000003.1:0-3920 GCA_045537855.1 Oscillospiraceae bacterium | reverse complement strand
GCCCGGAATACGATGAAAGCCATCTCTATGCCGGCGGCGGCATGTTCAGCCCCTATTATCCCACGGACCCGCCCCGTCAGGGCAACGTGAGCTTCAGCAACAAGATCGAGGGCGACATTGCCGGCGGCGAAGCGGCAGCGGACTTCTTCATTGAATACGACCTGAATGTCCCCATGTTCTCCTCCCACATCCCCAATCCGCCCAGTTCCATTGCCTGGTGGTTCGACGACCCATACAGCGGCCCGGGCAAGAGCCTGCACATCGAAGGTGCCGTGCAGCGCCGGGAAGCCATCGCCCAGATGTACGGCATCCCGGAGGAAAAGTGTGTGCAGGAAGGTCTCTTCCAGGGCGGCAAGTATTGCGACTGGGGCATGCGCATGTCCCAGGAGATCACCCCCCTGCTGGCAAAGCGTACCGGGAGACCCGTCCGCTGCGCCAACACCCGGGAGGATACTTACGACCCGGCCATGAACCAGCGCTTCAGCCACATCCGGCTGGGCGTCACCAATGACGGCCTCATCACCCTGGTGGATGACCAGTCCCTGGCCGACCACGGCATCCCCGGCTCCAGCGAATTCGGCGTATCCCAGGACCGGGATTACCCCAGCTACTACACCCTCAAGTGCAAGAATATCAGCCAGAAATATACCATTGTGGACTCCAACCGGGGCTTCATGTATACCTGCGGCCAGCACGTTCCCTATAACTGGGACGGCCTCACCATGGGGCTCGCCATCATCGCTGAGAAGCTGGGCATTGACCCGGTGGAAGTCGCCAAGCGCAATCTCCACGGCCCCGACTCTCAGGACGACACCCGGGAAGTCCCCAGCTTTGAAGCCTGCATCGAAGCCGGTCGGCAGGTCATGGAGTGGGAATGGAAGCCCGCCCGCACCCGCCGTCTGCCCGACGGACGCCTGCTGGGCACCAGCTTCCGCTATCAGATGTGCCCCCGCCACGCCTATGTGCCCTACTACTGCAAGCTGGAACTCCGGGACGGCGTGGTCCACTTCCCCACCCAGGGTCCCATCGCCGGCATCTTCAACGTGGAATGCAACACCATGGTCATCGCGGAGGAGCTGGGTCTGGAGTATGAAGATATCGCCGTGGATTTCCACTACCGCAACAAGCACACCCCCGTGGGCGGCGGCAGTG
This sequence comes from Oscillospiraceae bacterium, assembly GCA_045537855.1. Classification (GTDB taxonomy): domain Bacteria; phylum Bacillota; class Clostridia; order Oscillospirales; family Oscillospiraceae; genus UBA1774. The sequence goes on along the minus strand of JAZSQG010000003.1, from coordinate 2,768 downwards.
ACGGCGTCTCCGGCTCCGGCTGGGTGGCCAAGGAATGTGCCAACATCCTGAAGAAGGAGATCATTGAGGCCGCCATCCGCCACGCGGATGCGCCTCCCATGCCCAGCATGTTCGGCTTTGGCGCGCCCCCCAAGGAAAATCCCCTGAAGGGCCGCAAGCCGGAAGAACTGGACATGATCGGCGGCATGGTCTGCCTGAAGGAAGACCCCAGCATCGGCGTGCCTCTGAAGGAAGCCACCACGGAAAACCTCTTTGCCACCTACGAGAGCATGCCCCCCGAGGCTAACTGGGTCAAGGGCTACGGCAAGATTCTGGACACCATGAACACCTGCTGGTGCGAAGTGGCCGTGGACGAAGAGACCGGCGAAGTGGAGATCCTGAAGCTGGGCGTCGTGGCCGACCCGGGCAAGATCATCCGGCCCACCTCTCTGGAGAGTCAGCTGGATCAGGTCATGTTCTTCAGCACCGACTGCCAGCTGTATGAAGACTATGTGTTCGACCAGCATACCGGCGTGCGCCTGAATGCCAATATGATCGACTATAAGCGCGTCACCCCCCTGGACGTGCCCACCGTCACCAAGAAGGTGCTGGAGCTTCGCACCGGCAACGCCGCTTACGGCTGCGCCGGCATCAGTCACAGCATGGCAAACACCCACCTGATCATCACCGCCATCTACAATGCCACCGGCGTCTGGGTGGATCCCCCCGCGACCCCGGACAAGGTCCTCAAAGCACTGGGCAAGTGCTGACCGATACAAATAATACGGGCCGCCTGCAGATTTGCAGGCGGCCCGTTTGTCATCTTTTTTATACAGGCAGTTCAAATACCGCGCCGGTGGCCATATATTCCAGCCGGCTGCCCATGCGCGCTTTCAGAAATTCGTACTGTTCCTGCCCGGTGCAGTGCCCGGTGACATAGCGGGTGGGCAGGCTGAGCAGGGCCTGTGCAGCGGCGTCCAACCGCGCGGCACCTTCCTCCTGAACAGGCACATTCATGAAGTGAAAGCCGCCGAAGAGCACATCTGCCCGGAACCAGGAGGCGATGTTCACGATGCCCTTGTGGCTGCAGCCGCTGATGAGGATGCGCTGATCCCCCTCCCGCAGCAGAAGATACTGCTCATGGCGAAAATCCTCCGGCAGGAAGCATTCTCCCTCCCGGCGCAGCAGACCCGCACTGTCGATGTCCTGCACCCTTTCCCGCTCATTGCAGGCGTGCAGCTCCAGCCCCGGAGCGATTTCCAGGAATTCATCGGCATAGCGGAGGCGTCCCGAATCCCGCAGGGCGGAGTCCAGACCGATGTACCGGCCGCTGCCGTCTTCGTGCTGCCCGAAGGCGTGGCGGTTCAGGTACACGGGCGCATGGTCGTTCAGTTCCAGAAAGCGGCGCAGACCGCCGCCGTGGTCATAATGTCCGTGGGAGAGGACGGCAAGGTCCGCCTTTCTCAGGTCAATGTCCAGCTTTTCGGCATTTTCCGCAAAGGCCTCGCTCTGCCCTGCGTCAAAGAGGATATTGCAGCCCGGCGTTTCCAGATACAGGCTCAGCCCGTGTTCACAGGCAAGGTCCTGCCGCAGTGTCGTGTTTTCAATCAGCACCGTCAGCTTCACTTCTTTGCGCCTCCCTCCGGCTTTTGCCGGCCTTCTCCTCACTCCGCAGCCTTCAGCAGCTGCTGCGTATAGGGATGCTGAGGATTGCGGAAGAGTTCTTCCGTTTCGTTCTGCTCCACGATCACGCCGCCGCGCATTACCATAACGCGGCTGCAGATCTGATACACCACGTTCAGATCGTGGCTGATAAATAGATAGCTCAGGTCAAAGTGCTTTCGAAGGTCCATCAGCAGCTGCAGGATCTGTGCCTGAATGGTCACATCCAGGGCGCTCACCGGCTCGTCGGCAATTACCAGCTTCGGGCGGGTAATGATGGCGCCGGCAATGGCCACGCGCTGCCGCTGACCTCCGGAAAGTTCCTTCGGCTGCCGCTGGGCAAATTCCGCGCCCAGACCCACCTGCTCCAGCACGTCCAGCACCGCTTCCCGGCGCTGCTCACCGCTGAGTTTCCCCTGAATCCGCAAGGGTTCCTCCAGGATCCAGCCGATGCTGTGGGCCGGATTGAGACTGCTGAAGGGGTCCTGAAACACCATCTGGGGCTTCTCGGTGTGGTGGATGATCTCCCCGTCAAGATCCGTCAGGAGACCCAGCACCGCCTTGGCAAGGGTGCTTTTTCCGCAGCTGCTCTCCCCCACCAGACCTACGATCTCGCCCTGGCGAATCTCAAAGCTCACATCCTTCAGCACCTGTTTGCGCCGCTTTTTTCGGGCAAAGAGTGATCCGGCATCGGTGTAATAGCTATTCAGATGTCTGACTTCCAGTACCGGCTCCATGCTTGAAGATCCTTTCCGTCAATACAGCTTCCTGTCCCTTGTGGGGATGGCAGCCAGCAGCTTCCGGGTATAGTCGTGGTGGGGATCCCGGAAAATATCCTCCACCGGTCGGTCCTCCAGCAGCTTGCCCCGGTACATCACAAGGACCCGGCTGCAAAGCCTTCGTACCACGCTCAGATCATGGCTGATGAGGAGGATGGCCATGCCGTGTTCCTTGTTTAGGCGCTTCAGCAGGCTGAGGATCTCCGCCTGAATGGTCACATCCAGGGCTGTGGTGGGTTCGTCCGCCAGCAGCAGCTTCGGCCTGCTCACAATGGCTGCGGCGATCATCAGGCGCTGCAGCATGCCGCCGGAAAGCTCGTGGGGAAATTTTCGGTAGACCCCCTCCGG
>JAZSQG010000215.1:0-36452 GCA_045537855.1 Oscillospiraceae bacterium | reverse complement strand
GGTATCCCGATGAGGAAACCGAGATCACCATCCCGGAGGCGGTGGAAAAGAAGCAGCCCGAGCGGATGATCATCACCCTGGGCGTCAACGGCGTATCCTTCATGGTCAAGGACTACTTCATCAGCGAATATACTGACCTTGTCACTGACATCATGGAGCTGAGCCCGGATACCAGGGTCATCCTCCAGTCCATCTTCCCCGTGGCTTCCAACTACGAATCTCTCTCCTCCATCAACAACGAGATCATCAGCGAAGCAAACACCTGGGTCCTCTCCGTGGCGGAAGCCACCGGTGCGAAGTACCTGAACACCAGCACCGTTCTCATGGGCGATGACGGCTGGCTCATCAGCGGCTATCAGAACGGGGATGGCATGCACCTGAACGCCGAGGGCTTTGGCGCGGTTTTGGATTACATCCGTACCCACGGATACGAATAAGAAAGGTTTTACGGTATACGAATGAAAAAGATTGCACTCCTTCTGAGCGTCCTCGCGCTCCTTGGCCTGTTCACTGCCTGCGGCAGCAAAACCGAATACCGGGATGATCTGAAAGTCAGCAACCTCTCCGGTATTGTGGAAGGCAGCATGGACAAGTCCAGCCTGGCGGAAATGAACAGCGGCTACCTCTCCGGTGCCATGCATCTGGACCCCAGCATCTTTGCCGACTATGTGGTGAAGATCAATGCCTACGGCGTCAACATTGACGAATACGGCATTTTCAAGGCCCGCACCCCGGAAGAAGTCGCTGATGTGAAGGAAGCCGTGGAAGGCTATCTGCAGCTGCGCAAGGACGCCTGGATGGACGAATACATGCCCGAAGAAAAGCCCAAGCTGGAAAACGCCGAGATCAAGGTCTGCGGCCGCTATGTGATGTATGTCATTATGGATGACGATACCCGGCAGTCTGCTTTGAACTACTTTGAATCCGCCCTGACCGTGAAGAAATAAAAGGCTGCCCGGCGGAATAAACTGCTGCCTCCTGTAAAGAATACCAGTGATGATATTCTTTTACAGGAGGTTTTTTTATGAAACGCAGATCCATAATTGCGCTGGCACTGTGCTTTCTGCTCCTCACCGGCGCTTACGCCGTGGAGGTGGAGACCATCAGCATTTCCGCACCCGGTGACGATGGCAGCAATCTGGCACCCATCGCGGAAAACCTGCAGCTGACCACCTACAGGGAAGTATCCGTAGGCGGCAGCTTCCAGGCAGTGGACCCAGAGGGCGACCTGCTCACCTTCCGCCTGTGTACGGAGCCCGCCAAGGGTAAGCTGGAGGTGGACGGCAGCAGCTTCGTCTACACCCCCTATGAGGGCAAGCGAGGCCGGGACAGCTTCACCTATGCCGCCTACGACGCCCGGGGAAATGTTTCCGTCCCCGCTACGGTGAGCATCCGCATCGAAAAGCAGAGCAGCAGGATCAGCTATGCAGACATGGCCGGAGATGCCTGCGGCTATGCCGCCCACCGGCTGGCTGAAACCGGCGTCTTTGCAGGCAGCCAGCTTGGCAACGCCTACTGCTTCCAGCCGGATGCCCGGGTCACCCGGGGAGAATTCCTCACCATGTGCGCCGCGCTGACGGGCATGCAGCCCCTGGACGGCGTGACCAAGACCGGCTTCTTTGACGATGAGGACATCGGTCCCTGGCTCAAGCCCTATGTCTCCGCTGCGCTGATGTGCGGTGTGGTGCAGGGCAGCGCCGGAGAGGACGGACGCATCCTCTTCTCCCCCGGTGAGGCCATCAGCCTCGCTGAGGCGGCCGTGATGCTCAACAACTTCCTGGAACTCTCGGATATGACCATGGCGGCCGAAAACGATTCTGTGCCCTTCTGGGCGGCACAGGCGGTAGCCAATCTGGATGCCTGCGACATCTTCAGCTACGCGGGCTTCCAGGCAAAGCACAGCCTCAGCCGCGCTCAGGCAGCCGAAATGCTCTGCAACGCCATGGACGTCATGGCCCAGCGGGGCAAGAACATCCGCCTCACCTGGGCGGAGCAGTAAAGAATATCGGGGACGCTGCACGGCGGCGTCCCCGATGGCATATTCAGAATTTTTCCAGGGCCTCCACCGCCTCTTTGGCGGGGGTCACATACAAGGTGCGGTAATCGGTGTAGATCACCATGCCCGGCTTTGCCCCGGCCGGCTTCTTCACATTCTTCACCCGGGTATAGTCCACGGGCACATTGGAGCTTTCCCTGCCCCGGGAATACCAGGCAGCCAGCATGGCCGCTTCTTCCAGCGCCCCGGGGTTTTCCTCTTCACTCTGGAGGATCACGTGGGCACCGTGGGTCTTCTGGACATGGAGCCAGAAACAGCGCTTGTCTGCATAACGGGTGGTGAGCCAGTCATTCTGCAGGTTGCTGCGACCCACCAGAATGGTCTCCCCGGTGGAAGCCCGGTAGCGCAGGGGCTGCACGGAAGCCTGCTTTTTCTTCTTTCCTCCCTGCTCCCGGAGATAGCCTTCGCTCACAAGTTCCTGGCGGATCTCCGCCAGATCCCGCTCCCCGGCAGCGCGCTGCAGCTCTTCCAGCACGCTTTCCAGATAATCCAGCTCCGCCTGGGCCTCTTCAATCTGACCCGAGAGGACCTTTTCCGCATTTTTCGCCTTGGTATAAAGCTTATAATAGCGGGCGGCATTCTGCTGGGGCGACAGCTTCACATCCAGAGGAATGGTCACCTGCCCCCCATTGGGATCGTAGAAATTATCCGCCGTCAGGCTGCCCTCGCCCCGTTTCATGCGGTAGATATTGGCTTTGATCAGGTCGCCATACTGCCGCCAGGTTTCCCGCTTTGCCGTGGCGCTTCGCTCCTCCAGCCGGAGGTTCAGCTTCCGGGAGGCCCGGTCCCGGCGGTTTTTCACCAGCTTCACCAGGTTCTGGCTCCGCTGATTCTGCCGCTCCAGCTTCTCCCGCTCCGTGTAGTAGGCATCCAGCAGCCGGGAAAAATCCTCCCAGCGTTCCTGGCTCAGGGCGCTGCCGTACTGCTGCAGGGGGAAGCAGTAGAGGTCAAAGGGCTTCTCCCCGTTTTTCAGGAACACGGGCTGAAACATTTCCTGCTCCCGCAGGGCGGCAAGGGCCTGCCAGAGTGCTTCCGCCTCTACCCTACCCAGGGCTTCATCGCTGCTGCCGGATACGCGGCAGAGAAGCTCTCTTGCCAGCAGCGGGGAAATCCCGCCGAAGGTTTCCACCAGCCAGCGGTCCCCCGCCTTTGTGGGCTCCGCCTGGGCATAGAGGCGCAGAAACTCCTCCCGGCTCACCTGAAAGGCACCGGGTTTTTCCGGTTTCGGCGGCAGTTGGTAAAAGAGGCCGGGCAGCAGCTGCCGCTTGGGTGACTGCTCCGCATCCACCTTCCGCAGGCAGTCCAGAATGCGCCCCTCTCCGTCAATGAGGACGAGATTGGCATTCCTGCCCAGCATTTCCACTGCCAGACACTTTTCCGACGCCATGCCCAATTCATCCAGGCAGGCAAAGCGCAACAGATACATCCGCTCAAAGTCCGGCTGCTCCAGAGAAAGGATCCTGGCGCCGCTGAGGTGCTTGCGCAGGAGCATGCAGAACATGGGCGGCTCTGCCGGATTCTCCCGTCCTCCGGTGGTGTAGTGCAGGCGCGCCGTACCGCTGCCGGCGCTGATGAGCAGTTTCCCCGGTCCTTCCGGCCCGCGCAGGGACAGCAGCAGCACATCCCGCTCCGGCTGCTGGATTTTATCCACCCGGCTGCCAAGCAGCTTCCGCCGGAGTTCCCCGGCTGCGGCGTGCAAAAACAGTGCGTCAATCGGCATGCTGCTCCTCCACGATACAGGCAAAGAGTTCATTGATCCGCTCCTGGCAGCCCTTGAGATACAGGTATCCCATCAGCGCCTCCAGCGCGGTCGCCTCATGATAGTCGCTGCGCAGGGCATTGCGGGGCACGGAATTCACCTTTGCATTGCGGCCCCGACGGCAGACGTCCGCCTCCTCCTGAGTCAGCAGGGGCTGGATACGCCGCAGCGCCCGGGCCTGTGCGGCGGCATTCACCATATTCACGGCGCTGCTGTGGAGCCGGTCGGCCCGCTCACCGCCCTGCATGGTAAACCAGAGGCGCACCAGCAGTCCGTAGACCGCGTCACCCACATGGGCCAGAGCCAGACTGCTCATGGCATGGATCTGTCCTTCATCCGGTTCCGGCCGGAAATAATTCCGAATCTCAGTCAACGATCAATTCACTGTCCTTTTCTATCAGTTCTCCGTTCAGGTAATAGTTGCCTCCGGCAAAAATGCGGACGGCACTCACATCACCTGCGTCAATGGCCGTGGCTGCCAGGGCCTGCGCAGCAAGCTCCAGCTCCTTGCGGCTGCTCACCAGAAACTCCTGGCTGAGCTGCACGGTACAGACACGCTGTTCATCCACCTGGCAGCTGAGCATCACCGTACCCTTCGGGATACTGCGGCGATAGCCCCAGGTCTCCTCCTGCTCCAGGAGCATACGCAGGGCCTGCTCCGTCACATGTTCCATGTCCGGCTGCTCCAGAGCCAGGGGAACCGCCGTGAGAAACCCATCTGCGGTCTTCAGATAGAGATTCACCGTATACCAGCCGCTGCTGCTGAGCTCCGCGGCGGAAAAGGCATCCGTACGGGTGAGGGGCTGGGAAAGATCCATGTGGAGATAGCTGCCGATGCGCTCCCCTTCCACGGTGATCAGGACCCGTTCCACGCCTTTCAGCTCCGTCAGGGTATTGACCAGCGCATAGACGCTGAGCCGCTCTTCCGCGGCGCTTTTCGGTCCGGCTGCCAGAAACTCTTCGGAGAAGTCCACGGTACAGAGCCCGTCGCTGAGCCTTATGCTGCGCAGCTGCGTCCCCGCTGGCAGGGCACTCATTCCCCCCTTCCCCTGGTCTCCCAGCAGCAGTTCTTCCACGGCATATTCCGCCAGAGTCTTGAACTGGGCAATGGTCAGCTGCCGCCGCCGGGACACCAGGCACTTCCCCTCTTCATCCGGGAACCAGAGGGTGATTTCCGTCTGATACTCGCTGTCACCCGTGCTTTCCAGCAGCATGATCTCCTGGGTAAGGCCCTCTTCCAACAGCTTCTCGCCTTCATAAATGCTGACGCTGCTCACTTCTTCCAGCTGGCAAAGTGTCAGGACCAGACAGCAGCGGGCCAGCGTTTTGCGGAAGGGTTTCATCTCACTGTAGCCATCGCTGAAGATCACGCTGATGGTCCCGTCATGAATGTTGTAGGATTCTATGCGCACAGCTGCGGGAAATGCGCTGACAAGTGCGCTGTCTTCCGGGCTGCGCATCAGCAGCGTCAGTGCCTGGTGCAGGCGGTCGCTGTCCGCTTCCGGCTGGTAATAGGCTTTGCCGATGGCGCTGCCTGCGGCGGCATCTTCCCCGGCGCGGCAGTAATACACTTCCAGATAGTCCCCCTCCGGCGGCTGTGTGCCGGCGGCGCATCCCGTCAGAAGCAGGAGAGTCAGAAGCAACACACAGAGCTTTTTCATTGCCGCGCCTCCTCTTCCGGGGGAATGTACAGCGGGAAGCACACAGTAAAACGCATGCCGCCCGCTTCCCGGTTTTCCGCATGCACGCTGCCGCCATGCTTCAGCACCGTGTCCCGGACAATGGAAAGCCCCAGTCCGCTGCCGCTCTGCTCCCCGGTGCGGGATTCGTCCACCCGGAAGAAACGGTCGAAGAGATAAGGAAGCTTTTCTTCCGGCACGCCTTCCCCCGTATCGTCCACCACGAAAACCGCCTCTTCCTCCCGGCGATAGAGCAGGACCTGGACCTTCCCCCCAGGCACATTGTATTTAATGGCGTTTTCCACCAGGTTGAATACCACCTGATGCACATCGTCCGTGTTGGCATAGATACTGCAGCGCTCGTCCAGTCGGCTGTCCAGCGCGACGTTTTTTTCCTGAGCCAAACTGCGCAGCATTTTCAGTGCCTCTGCGGAAACCCGCTTCATATCCACCTTTTCCCGGGTCTCCCGGCCGCCCTTTTCGATGCGGGTCAGCTCCAACAGCCGCTGGGTCACGCGGCTCAGCCGCTCCGCCTCCCGGCCGATGTCATAGACAAACTCCCGGATGGTGGCCCGGTCCATCCCATCATTCTGCACGATACTGTCGGAAAGGAGGGTGATGGCGGCAAGTGGCGTTTTCAGTTCGTGGGACGCATCGGAAACAAAGCGCTGACGCATGGCCTCCGTGCGCTCCAGGCGGTCGGCCAAAGCATTGATCTCATCGCCGATCTGCTTCAGTTCATCGCTGCCCCGGAGACGGATGCGGGTATCCAGCCTGCCCGCTCCGATGCTGCGGATGCCGTCCAGAATGCTGCGCAGACGGCCGCCCATCAGAAGGCCCAGCACCAGGGTCATGAGGATGGCAAGGACGCAGACGCCCAGAGAAATGCGCCAGAGGTTCAGACGCAGATCATCCACCAGGGCCGCCTGATCCCGGTCAAATTCATAAAGATAGACCGCTCCGATGACAACGGAGCGGCTGACCACCGGGACGCAGGCCTTGCTGGCAAGGGCGCCACCCTGCAGGCGGGCATGAAACACGTTCTTCCCTTCCAGCGCCAGCATCACTTCGGAAAAAAGGACATACTTATCCAAGGTACCGGTGTGATCCACGGAATCGTAGACGATGCGCGCCTCCTCATCCGTGACCAGTACCCGCGCCAGACTCACATCTCCCAGCAGCTCCATGACCTTTCTCACCTCATCGGCCCGAAGCTCACCCAGAGGCGAGAGGGAGGAAGCCACCAGAGATGCCTGATTCTGCAGAGCGCTGTGCTTGCTCTCCATCAGCAGATCCCGGCAGCTGACCACCGGCAGAATGTTGATGAAGACAAGGCAAATCAGAATAACGGCAAAATAGCTTACAGCATATTTCAGCTGTAAGCTGTATTTGATCCGCAGCTTCCGCAGCTTAATCCTTGAAATAGTAGCCGACCCCCCACTTGGTCATGATCTTCACCGGGGAAGCGGGTTCCAGCTCCAGCTTCTCCCGAAGTCTGCGGATATGCACGTCCACCGTGCGGATATCACCCTGGTATTCGCCGCCCCAAACCAGCTGCAGCAGCTTTTCCCGGCTGTAAACCTTGCCGGGATTGCGCATCAGCATTTCCACCAGGTCAAATTCCTTGGCGGTGAGCTCCACCTCCTGATCCTGGCGGAAGGCCATGCGCCGCTCCGTGTCGATGCGCACGGTGCCGCTGGTGAGGACACTTTCCTTCGGTGCGGCCTCCTGGCTTCCGCTGCGGCGCAGCAGGGCGCGGACCCGGGCTTTCAGTTCCAGAATGTTAAAGGGCTTGGTGATATAGTCATCGGCGCCGTATTCAAAGCCGATGATCTTGTCCGTATCCTCACTACGGGCGGTCAGCATAATGATGGGCACCTTGGAAAAGGTGCGGATCTCCATACAGGCATCCAGCCCGTTCATTTTGGGCATCATCAGATCCATGATAACCAGATCAATGCCGCCTTCCCGGACCTTGTTGACCGCTTCTTCTCCGTCATAGGCCACGTCTACTTCATAGCCTTCGTTTTCGAGATTGAATTTGATTCCCTTGACAAGCAGTTTCTCGTCATCTACGGCCAGTACTCTCATGATTCCATTTCATCCTTTCTGAACGGTGATGCTGTCCCGGATGGCTTCATACTTCTTTTCGCCGATCCCGGACACGTTCATGAGCTCATACACATAGCGGAAGGGCCCGTTTTCTTCCCGGTAGGCTACGATGCGCCCGGCAAGCTGCTCGCCAATCCCGCTCAGTGTCATCAATTCCTCTGCTGTGGCAGTGTTGAGGTCCAGCAGCACTGCCGGCGTATCCGCCGGTTGGGAGACGGCTGCCGCACCTTCACGCGAAACCTGAACCGTGACGCCCTGCCGACTGCGGTTTGCAGTCAGCTGCCCCAGCAGGAGCCCCAAAGCGAAACAGACACACAGGGCCGCAGCAATCAGGCCGCAGCGTCTTCGGAGAGCAGTCTGTCCTGCTTTTGACATATTCCGGGCTCCTTCCAGAATTTTCTCATGTTCCTGCACAAATATCTCATATTTTCCCTTGCAATTCAAGCCCCAGCTTTGTTATATTTTATGTAAACATAATGACATGGAACCGGTGGACACTATGAACACGATGAAATACCAATTCAGGCACGGCTTTTTCCCCCTTCTGCTGGCAGCGCTCCTGCTGCTTTACTGCATCCTCCCGACCCCGGCCAGGGCGATGGAACAGCCCTATCTCAACGCCAAGGCTGCCGTGCTGATGGATGCCTCCAGCGGCGAAATGCTCTTTTCTCAGAATGCGGATACGCCCCTGTATGTGGCGGGTCTTACTTCCATGATGACCTGTCTGCTGGCAGCGGAGGCGGAAGCCAGGGGCGAAATCGCCTATACGGATATGGTGACGGCTTCCAACACCTCCCACAACGATATCACGGCGGACGCCAGCATCCAGAACATCGTTCCCGGTGAAACACTGCGGCTGGACAATCTCCTCTACTGCGCCCTGGTGGGCAGCGCCAGCGAAGCCTGCAACATCATCGGCGAATATGTGGCGGGCGGCAGCGCTTCCGATTTCGTGGCCCTGATGAACCGCCGGGCACAGGAGCTGGGCTGCACCAACACCCGCTTTGTGAACATGCACGGCCTGCCCGTGGAGAACCACTACTCCACCGCCCACGACATGGCCCTCATCGCTTCGGAATTCGTCAAGCATGACAAGCTCATGGACATCAGCAACACCGTCAGCAAGGAAATCCCCGCCACGGACTATTCCGCCCCCCGCTACCTCAGCAGCGGCAACTACATCCTCCGCACAGATTATACCCGTTACTACTATTCCTACGCATCCGGCATTAAGAGCAGCTTCACCGAAGAAGCGGGCTACTGCCTGGCTTCCTCGGTAAAAACCGAGGATACCTACGTGGTCTCCGTGGTGCTGGGCTGCGACATGGTGGAAGCCGACGATGGCTACTTTGATATCCAGAGCTTTGTGCAGACCAAGAAGCTTTTCCGCTGGTTCTTTGATAACTACAGCCTCCGTTATGTGGTAAATCCCATCGAGCCTGTGGCGGAAGTGCCCGTGAGCATGGGTGAGGGTACGGATTCCGTGGTGGTCTGTGCCGGCGAGGGGCTTGCCCTCTTCCTGCCCAATGAAATGGATATTGCCGGCAGCTTCCGCCGGGACATCCGCATCTACAGTCAGGAGGAAGGTGCGGAGCCTCTGGTCGCCCCGGTTCACCGGGGACAGGTGCTGGGCGAAGTCACCGTCACCGCCATGGACGGCACGGTTTACGGCCCCTACAGCCTCAGCGCCAATACGGATGTGGAAGTCTCCCGCTACGCCATGATGCAGGCCCGGGTGAAGGAGACCCTCTCCAGCCGCTGGCTGAAGCTGACGCTGCTGGGCGTGGTACTCATCCTGGCGCTGTACATCGCCTTTGTCATCCGCTACAATGTTATCCGCGCCAAACGCCGCAAGGCCCTGCAGGAGGGGCGCAGCATTCCCGGCGGAAAGCGGAAATAAACCGCATACATAGCCGAACGGCCGAAAGCAGCGTGCTTTCGGCCGTTTTTTCTTCCCTCCCCCGGATGCAAAAACAGAGCCGGAAGCGCGATGCTTCCGGCTCTGGATGCTTCAGGGAACCTTACTCGTTGTCGGCGTTGGCCTTGGCTTCCTCGATAATCTTCTGCTGGACCATGCCGGGGGCCTCTTCGTAGCGGGCAAACTTCAGAGTGAAGGAGCCGCGGCCCTGGGTCATGCTGCGCAGGTCGATGGTGTAGCTGGACATTTCGGCCATGGGCACTTCCGCCTCAACGATCTGCATACCTTCGCTGGCGTTCATGCCCAGCACGGTGCCGCGACGCTTAGAGCTGATGTCGCTCATGATGTCGCCCAGATTGTTGTCGGGAATGGTGACGGTGAGGGTGCCGATGGGCTCCAGCAGCACGGGGCTGGCGTTGACCAGTTCTTTATAGGCCAGACCGGCAGCGGTCTTGAACGCCATTTCGGAGGAGTCAACGGGATGGAAGTCGCCATCGTACAGGACGGCCTTCAGGTACACCATGGGGTAGCCGGCAAGAACACCCTTGACGCAGTTCTCACGCAGACCCTTTTCCACGGCGGGGAAGAAGTTCTTGGGCACGCTGCCGCCGAACACTTCTTCGGCGAAGATCATTTCTTCCTGCTCTTCCTGAGGCTCGAAGCGGATCTTGACGTCGGCAAACTGGCCGTGACCGCCGGTCTGCTTCTTGTGACGGCCGTGGGCTTCGTACTTCTTGCGGATCTTCTCGCGGTAAGCCACGCGGGCGGGAGCCAGGACCACTTCCACGCCGAACTTGTTCTTCAGCTTGGAGCAGAGCACATCCAGGTGGATGTCGCCGGCGCCGGAGATGACCATCTGCTTGGTCTCGCCGTTGTTCACCACGGTGAAGGTGGGATCTTCTTCGCCCAGACGGGCCAGACCCTGCGCGACCTTATCGTCCTGACCCTTGGTCTTGGGGGCGATGGCCATGGAGTAGCAAGGTTCCGCGAACTCGATGCCGGGGGCGGCTTCCACGCTGCCGGCGGCACAGAGGGTATCGGCGGTCTTGGAGTCGCTGAGCTTGGCAACAGCGCCGAAATCGCCGCAGCCGATCTCCTGCACTTCCACGTTCTTCTTGCCCTGCATCATATAGATGTGGCCAAGCTTCTCGTTGGCACCGCTGCGGGCGTTGACCAGGGTCATATCGGGGGTGACCTTGCCGGAAATGACTTTGAACAGGGAGAACTTGCCGAACTGGTCGGAAATGGTCTTATAGATGATGGCTCTGGCGGGGCCGTTGGGATCAACAGGCTCACCCTGCTCCATGGGGCCGGGGAAGTAGTTGACAATGGCATCCAGCAGAACGGTGGTGCCCAGACCGGTCATGGCGCAGCCGCAGAACACGGGGCAGATATCGCCGTTGGCGATGCCTTCGCCCAGCGCGCCGTAGATCTCTTCCAGGCTCAGTTCCATGGTCTCGAGATACTTCTCCATCAGCTCTTCGCTGGTGGAAGCGGCGTTCTCGGCCAGGACCTCGTACATCTCATCCAGCACGCCGGCGGATTCGGCGGGCACGGGGATCTCGGTGCGCTTGCCGCCGTCGATGTGATAAGCCTTCTTGGTGATGACATCGATAATGCCGGTCACCTTCTCGCCTTCCACCACAGGCATGGTGAAAGCGGAAACGCTGCTGCCGAAACGCTCACGCAGCTGGTTGTAGGTGCGGTTGAAGTCGGCATGCTCTTCATCGGTCTTGGAAACGTAGATGGCGCGGGGCTTTCCGGCGCTGACAAGCTTCTTCCAGGACTTCTCGGCACCCACGTTCAGGCCGTCCTTGGCAGAAACGCAGATGATGCCGGCATCGGCCACGCGGAGGGCTTCCTGCACTTCGCCGGCGAAATCGAAGAAACCGGGGGTGTCCAGGATGTTGATCTTGGCGCCCTGGTATTTTGCATAAACGGTGGCAGTGGAAATACTGATCTGCCGCTTGACCTCTTCGGCGTCATAGTCGCAGATGGAGTTGCCTTCCACGACCTTGCCCAGACGGTCGGTCATGCCGGTGACATAGAGGATGCTCTCTGCAAGACTGGTCTTGCCCGTGCTGCCGTGTCCCAGCAGACAAATATTGCGGATCTTCTCTGACATGAAATTCCTCTCCTTATTGAAATACTGCACGCGTTTTTTGATTATAAACGAATCGTGCTGAAAATACAAGACTTTTCTGCCGCTTACCGGGAAAATCGCCCCGTTTCAGTCACCCTCCGCCCCATCGGCGATGAGGATCACAGCCAGTGCCCAGAGGAGCATGAAGAGCAGCAAATTCCCGGCGCTTGCGGCCATGAACGCGCCCCTGGCGCAGGCAAGGAAAATCAGAAGCATGCCCACAAGGCTGCCCAGAACCGTGAAGCGCAGCCCTCTGCGCACCGCACGCACCAGCCGTCTGCCGCTCCGGGCGATCTCCACATAATGGCCCAGACCCTCCCGGGTCATCAGGGCAGTGGGCACCGCCTCGCTTTCGCTGTCCACGCTGAGCTGATAGCGGTCCTCCATGGGCAGGAAGCGGATCTCCCGGCTGCCCAGCTTGAACTTCGTTTTCAGCATAGCCGGATTCACGTTAAAGTCACGCACTGCGAAAATCGGCCGGACTTTGGAGCGCAGCAGATTGATCAGGGCGTTTTGCACCATATCCACCGGGGTATAATTGACAATGAAAATGCCGCTGAGCTCCCGGTTGACGGCAATATACACCGCACCGGCCACATCCCCCGTACCGGGGACGCGGATGCCCATGAGATTCATATAGGCAGCGGAACCCAGCATCACAAGATCCTGCCCGATGAAGGCACTGATGCCGCCCTCGGTGGAGCAGTTGAATTCCTCGGTATGGTAGGTGGGCACGGCGTACTGGCGCATCAATTCCCCGAAGCTGCGCTTCAGGCCGGAATTGGAGGCCTGGATCATGCTGCCCGCATAGGAAATGACTTTTTCCACAGGCGCGCCGGAAAGCACCTTCATCCCGTTGAGCTGGATGGTATGCTCCGGAAACAGGTCCAGATCCCGCACCACCATACCCACGGAGCGGTACACATCCTCGGCACCGGACCATCCGGCAAGAACCGCGCCGGATGCGGCAAGGCGCCGGGCGATGAACATGAAGGGTCGCCTGTAAACCAGCGCGGAGGTCATGGACGCCGCCGCCACGGTGAGGGCCGCCAGGGTGTGGAAAAACACCTTTTCTCCGCTGAGCATCACAGCAAACAGGGCAAGTACGGCAGCCAGCACCAGAAGCGCCGGGGCAAGTATATGATAGCGGCGGCTGGCAAGGTCAGGCTCGATACACTTGGAAAGGAAACCCCGGGCGCTGCCCAGCCGCTTACAAAGCACCAGCCCTTCGTCGGCAAGGTCCTCCTCGGCGGTGACCACCGTGGGGATCCTGGCGCCCTTCATGGTACGCAGGATATCCCGGAAGGCACTGCGTCCCATACGCTCGCCCAGCATGTTGAAGGCCAGCACCATTGCCGCGACGCAGGCATAGGGACCGCCCCGGGCCGGGCGCTTCCCCAGGAAAATGAGGAGCCCGTCCACCAGGCAGCAGAGATTGGCCACAGCCGCCAGGGTATCCGCACCGGCCTGTCCCGAAAACAGACCCAGCACGCCCTTCATGAGAATATCAGCCCCCAGCAGCATCACCGCCAGCTGCCCGATGACCAGCGCGGCGCAGCGGCCGTTGGGATTGCGGAGAAAACCGGGCAGCGCGCCGCCCTTTTCTCCGATGAGTACAATGAGTGCCATGAGAATGCTGAAGGCAAAGGCCAGCAGCGTTCTCCGGCGAAGGGATGCAATGCCGGAAGAATAGAGCCTTGCCGCCTCCGGGGCTGTGAGCTCCGGGGCCGGTTCCGGTGCAGCCTGTGCTTCAGCCTCGGCTCCTGCGGCCTTTTCTGCCGCTTTCTGCCGGGCCCGGAGGCGCCTTGCCTCCCGCCTGCGCATGCGGCGGGAGCTTTTGCCCGATACAGTGTGTGCATCCACTCCCTGAGGCGCAGTCTCCAGAATGGGATTCAGGAAGGGTTCTTCCGCTTCCACTCCGGCTTCTTCCGCCACAGCTTCGCTTTCGGCTTCTTCGGACGCTTCCTCAGCCTGCGCTTCTTCCACCGTGGCGGGCGCTTCCGCTTCCCCGGCAGCTTCGGTGTCTTCCGCTTCCGCAGGGACCGTTTCGGCCTGCGGCGCGGCGGTTTCCGCAGCAGCTTCGGCGGCAGGCGCTTCCTCCCGTCCCTCCTCGGGCGGCAGCAGGACAGGACTCTCCTCCTGCTCCGATGCGGTTTCCTCCGACTCCGGCGCAGACTGCTGCGCATTCGCAGCCCGCTCCTCCGCTTCCAGGCTCTCCTTCATTTCCCGGATGATGGCCTCGGTCCTGGCTTCCAGCTCCTCCTTGGAAAGGCGGCGCTCGTTTTTCACAAACGCCTCCGCCTTGTACTCGGAGAGGATGGATTCCAGGGTGATCACCTCTGCCGCAGCATCCGCCTGATTCAGTTGTTCGCGGTCACGCTCCGACATGGTCTCACCTGCCCCTTCCCGCAAAATAACGCTTGTTCCGATAAACTTACAGGCTCCGCTGACGCACCGCTTCGTAAAGCACCACAGCCGCAGCGTTGGACGCGTTCAGGGAAGAAATTTTCCCGTGCATGGGAATAGACACCAGGAAATCGCAGCTTTCCCGGGTCAGCCGGCTCATCCCTTCGCCTTCGGAGCCGATGACGATGGCGGCAGCATCCTTGAAATCCGCATCCCAGAGGACCCGGTCCCCTTCCGCGGCGGTCCCGAAGACCCAGACGCCGGCAGCTTTCAGCTTTTCGATGGCGGCAGCCAGATTCACCACCCGGGCCACAGCCATATGCTCCACCGCACCGGCAGAGGTCTTCTCCACGATGGCGGTGATACCGGCACTGCGATGCTTGGGAATGATCACGCCGTGAGCTCCGGCGGTCTCCGCCGTGCGGATGATGGCGCCCAGATTGTGGGGGTCGGAAATCTCGTCACAGATCACCACCAGGGGCTTTTCTCCCCGCTCCCGGGCGATCTCCAGAATGGACTCCACCGTGGCGTATTCCCGCACGGCCGCCACGGCGATGACGCCCTGGTGGGCATGGGTCTGGCTCATGAAATCCAGCTTGCGCCGGTCCACTTCCGAAACCACCGCGCCCGCCGCCTTCGCCTTCTGGATGATGAAGCGCATCAGCTTGTCCTGCTCACCGCGGGCCACATAGACTTTGTCAATAGTACGCCCCGCCTTCAGGGCTTCCATGACTGCGTTTTTCCCTTCGATCCGGCCCTCGTCCGGTGTGCGTTCTCCGTTCATGCCTCAAAACACTCCTGCCAGATTTTCCGTTCTGCGCCCGAAATGTATTCCCATCCGTCGGGAATGCAGCAGGCACAGTCCATACGACATATTATATCACATGCTTTTCTGCGTGGAAAGCATTTCTTTTCGTTTCTTCCCGGAAGTTTACATTTCCGACATGGACATTTCCCGATTTTTCCGCTAGAATGATGCCGGAGGCGTTACTATGAAGTTGATCCAAAAGTTTCAGAACCGGGTGGACCGTTTTTTGTACCGGCACCCCAATTTCGGTATTTCCCGCCTGATGATGATCATCATCCTGGGAAACATCGCCGTGTTTCTCCTGACGATGATGGACCGGAGCGGCACCTTCCTCTCCTACCTGACCTTTCAGCCCGCCCTGGTGCTCCGGGGGCAAGTATGGCGTCTGATCACCTTTGTGTTTGTACCCAGCTCCTATAATCTCATCTCCCTTGCGCTGTTTCTGTATTTTTACTACTTCATCGGAAACGCACTGGAGCGGGAATGGGGCACGGGCAAATTCACGGTCTATTATCTGCTGGGCATGCTCCTTACCATCCTCTACGGCCTCATCGCCTACTTCATCGGCAGCGGGAACGTGCATCTGACATCAAATTATGTCAACCTCTCCATGTTCTTCGTCTTTGCCACTCTCTGGCCGGAAAACCGGGTGCTTCTGTTTTTCTTCATCCCCATCAAGATCAAATGGCTGGCCTATTTCGAAGCCGCCGTCTTCCTGCTTTCCATGTTCAGCGGGATGACCCTGCTGCCTCTGGTGGCAGTCCTCAACTACTTTCTCTTCTGCGGGGATGTGCTCATCGATGCCCTCAGCCGCCGCTTCGGCCGCAGCACCCGCCGTACGGTGAATTTCAAGCGGGCTGCCAGACAGCAGCAGCAACAGCAGCAGGCCCGGGGCTACAGCCGCAAGTGCGCCGTCTGCGGCCGCACGGACACGGATTATCCCCAGCTGGAATTCCGCTACTGCTCCCGCTGCGCGGGCTACCACTGCTTCTGCATCGACCACATCGGAAGCCACGTACACTTCACCGAATAAGCCGCAATCATAAAAAATGCCGGAACCGCCTGGTTCCGGCATTTTTTATTCTGTTCAGCTGCAGAGCTCGCAGATGACCCCCGCATAGACCTTGATGGCAGTGAGCATGTCCGCAATGCACATGCGCTCGTTGGCACTGTGAAGATTGGAGTTGAAGCCGGGCATCCCCGCGCCGAAGGCTACGCCGCCGGGGATCCCGTGGACATAGGTGCCGCCGCCCATGGCAAGACACTCGCCCTTGAGGCCGGTGAACGCCTCATAGCTGCGGAGCATGGCCTGCACGAAGGGGCGGTCCGCCGGGGTGTGATGGGGCGCGCGCATCTCCCCGTCCATGGTAAAGCCCTTTGCCTCAAAAGCCGCCCGGGCCACCTCCCGGCAGTTTTCCCGGGTGGCGCAGACGGGCACGCGGCTGTCAAAGAAGCCTTCCACACTGCTTTCATCCATCTTCAGCAGGCTGAAAGCCAGGGTCAGGGGGCCGGAAATGTCATCCTCCTGGGCGATGCCCAGGGCCGTGCCGCTGCCGTCCCCATGGGGCAGAAGCTGCTTCAGCTCCTGCAGCGCCCGGGTACTGCCGCAGTCTGCCAGAGGCAGGGCACAGAGGATAGCGATCAGGGCGGTGATGCCGTTGATTCCCGCTTCCGGGGTGGATGCGTGGGCCGCAAGACCTGTGACGGCCAGCTTCAGGCCCTCGCCCTCCGCCGTAAGCTTCAGCTGCACCTGCATCGCTTCTGCAAGGGGACGGCAGATTTCCTCCGCCTGCTGCAGCTCCATGCCCAGGATCAGGGCGGAAGCGTCCGCAGGCAGCACGTTGATGCGGTAGCCGCCCTCCAGGGCGCTCACCCGGGGCAGCGCTCCGCTTTCTTCCCAGCGTTTCCCGAAGCGGGCCGCAAAGCCGCCCTTTTCCGTGTTGTACACGGGGAAGCTGGCATCCGGGGAGAAGGTATTCTCCGCAGGCTTTTCCAGGCTGTAATAGTGGCGGATATCCCGGGAACCGCTCTCCTCGTCCGTTCCCAAAATCAGGCGAACATTCTTCTTCAGACCAAACAGCTCCCGCACGCACTCCATGGCATAGAGGGCCGCCACAGCGGGCCCCTTGTCATCGTCGGTGCCCCGACCGTAGAGGCAACCGTCCTTTTCCACAGGCTCGTAGGGGTCGGTATCCCAGCCGTCCCCCTCGCCCACCACATCCAGATGGGCCAGAATGTCCAGCACCGTCTCCTCGCCGCAGGCATCGGCAGTCATCACATAGCCGTCATAGTTTTTCACGGCAAAGCCGTGCTCGCTGCAGATGCGCAGGCTCTCTTCCAGCGCCGCGGCAGGGCCCGGGCCGAAGGGCTTACCTTCTTCGGCTTCCCCTGTCACGCTCTTAATGCGCACCAGGCGGCAGACATCCCGCAGGAATTCGTCCCGGTGGGCTTCCACCCAGCGGCTGATGGCTTCATTTCTCTCCATTTGTATCTCCCTCTCCCAGAATGCCCGTCTTTTCGGCAAAGCGCCAGGCCACCGTGCAGATCTCGGCGCGGTTGGCGGTACCGGCAGGCTCAAACAGATTTCCTTCCCGGCCCGTCATCAGACCGGTATCCCGGGCGAGAAGTACCGCTTCCAGCGCCCAGTCGCTGACTTCCTCCAGATCGCGGTAGGCTTCCCCTTCCGCGTTCACGGTTTCCGGTTCCACATCCAGATAGGCGGCATAGCGCTGCATCATCAGGGCCATCTGCTCCCGGTTGATGGGCGCGTTGGGACGGAAGCTTCCGTCATCATAGCCGGTGACGATGCCGCCTGCGGCTGCCCAGCATACATAGGGCCCGAACCAGTCCTCCGGCTTCACATCGGGAAAGACCTGCTCGCTCCAATCCTCCGCAGAGACGCCGCAGAGTCGGCCCAGAATGGTCACAAAGGTGCCCCGGGTAACGGTGGCGCCGGGAGCAAAATGATGGGGCTCCACGCCGTTCACCACAGAGGCTTCCGCCAGCTTCCAGATATATTCCGCTGCCCAGTGGGAGCTGTCCACATCCAGGAAGCGCTCCCGCACGGGGATGGTGCCGGAGGCGCTGTGGCGGTAAAAACCGTCCACCATGCCTTCCGCATAAGGAGAATAAACCGTCAGCACCGCGCCGCTCTCTTCCGCGGCAAAATAGCGATGCATGGCCGGAAGAAGCTGCCCATCCGTGCAGACTTCGCCGGTGCTGATATCAATGACCTCTCCCGCTGTAATGCGCAGCTTCACGGTGCCTTCCAGCAGCAGGAAGCAGCCGAATTCATCCAGCGTGACGCTTCCCCCATCCTCCAGCTCCAGAGGCGTGAAGCCCGGCGCATAGTCCCAGTCACGGAAAGCGGGAAATTCCAGCTGCTCCAGCCTTTGTTCCACCCGCTCCTCCACGGCATCCAGACTCTTCTGTGTTTCCCGGGAAAAGAGCTGCCGGAAATAGGGCACCAGCGTATCATAGAGGTAAGAAAGGCTGATGAGAGGGTCATCCACCCCGCCGGGGGCAGCCGCCACGGAATAGACGCCTGCCAGCAGCACCAGACACAGCAGCAGGGCCGTCATGCGTTTCATACTTGTTCCTCCTTCCGCCCGCCCTTTCGCGTGACAAAATATTTTATCATTCTTTTCCCCGCTTTTCAACCGTCACAGCACAGGAGCCCACGGCATATTACTGGATTGAGAAAGCAGAACGGGAGTTTTATATCATTATGGATATCAGCATGTTTCTGGGGAGCAACAGCTACGGCGGTTTTTACTCCCTTTATGAAGAATATCTGGCAGCCACCAACCCGGAAAAAGTCTGGATCCTCAAGGGCGGGGCTGGCTGCGGAAAATCGGGCTTTCTGCGCCGCGTGGCCCAGCGCATGGAGCAGGAGGGCCTGGAAGTATACCGAATTCTCTGTTCCGGCGACCCGGATTCTCTGGACGGCATCCGCATCCCCGCCCTGAACGCCGCCCTCTTTGACGGCACCAGCCCCCACGTGCTGGAACCGCCCCTGGTGGGCCAGAAGGGTTTTTATGTGGACCTCAGCCGCTTTTACCGCGGTGAGGTCCCGGATCTGTCTCCGGACACTGCCGCCTGCAGCGAGCATTACCGCCGGGCCTATCTCTGGCTGCAGGCCGCCGGACAGGCAGAGGAGACCCTGCGTGTGCCTCCCGAGGCGGCGGAACGCATCAGGGCCCGGGCCCTGTCCTTCGCGGGACGGGAGATCAAAAAAAGCGGTAAGGTCCCTGGCCGGGCGCTGCGCGTATTTACCGATGCCTTCACCTGTCAGGGCCGGGTTTCTCTGGATGAGACCCGCGCTGCCCTCTGCCCCAGGCTGGTGAGCCTCCTTACGGTCGGCGATGCTGCCGACTGCTTCCTGCGGCCTCTGGCAGATTTCGCCCTGCGCCGGGGCTGGGATGTGATCCTCTGCCCCGACCCGCTGCTGCCCCGGAGGCTGAGCCATGTACTCATCCCCGGTCTGGGCCTCGGCGTGGTAAGCGGCCCCGGCGGGCGCAGACTGCATCTGGATAAGACCGTCTACGCCGCCATGGACACCCCCGAGCAGGAAAGCTGTCGGGAAGCCGCCGCACTGCAGCGCAGCCTGCTGACAGCCGCCCGGAAGGAGCTGCTGCTGGCCCGGGAATGCCACGACAGCCTGGAGCAGCTGGTGAACAGTCAGGTGGATTTCACCGGGGTGAGCCGGGTTGCGGCGGAACTGGCGGAGACCCTGCTGGCCGAATACCGCCCGGAGCCCGGCGGTGAGGAAAAGAGCCCTCCGCCGCTTGCTTTTGCCGGGAGCGGGATGCTATACTGAGGCCGTGAAAGAAAAGAGCCGGGACTGACCCGGCGGGGAGGCACTTATGATTTACGGATTCATCGGTCTCGGCAACATGGCGGGCGCCATCGTCCGGGGTATGCGCGCCAGCGAGACCTTTCGGGATATGGAGATCTGCGGCTATGAAAAGCACCCGGAGAAAGCCCGGGCACTGAACGTGCTGGCCTTTGACAGTCTGGCAAAATTCGTCAACTTCTCGGATGTGATCGTTCTGGCGGTAAAGCCGCAGGCGCTGGACGCCCTGCTGGCAGAGCTGAAAGGCCTCCTGCGTCCGGATAAGCTGCTGGTGAGCGTCGCCGCCGGCAAGCCCTGCGCCTTCTACGAGGAAGCCTGTCCCGGTATCCCCTTTGTGCGCACCATGCCCAACATCAACGCGGCGGCAGGCGCCGGAGTAACGGCGGTCTGCGGCGGCAGCAAGGCCACCCCCGAGCATGTGCGCATTGTCCGGGAGATGTTCGAGGCTGTGGGCAGCGTGTATGAGCTGCCGGAATATCAGCTTTCCGTGTTCAGCGCGGTAGCAGGCGCCGCCCCCGCCTATACCTACCTTTATATGGATGCCCTGGCTTCCGCCGCTGTGCGGGCCGGCCTCCCCCGGGCGCTGGCGCTGGACATCGCAGAAGACATGGTGCTTGGCAGCGCGAAGTACCTGAAGGAAAGCGGCGTGCATCCGCTGGCTCTGGCAGACCGGGTCTGCTCCCCCGGTGGCACCACCATCGAAGGGCTGCACAAGCTCCGGGAACTGGGCTTTGAACACGCGGTGTATCAGGCCATCGCTGCCGTCATCGAAAAGGATAAAAAGCTCGGCGGCTGAACGGAAACGCAAAAAAGACCTGCCTTTGGACACATCCGGAGGCAGGTCTCATTTTGTTTTACAGTTCGTAAAGCTTCGTGAACTTGTCGGTAAGATAATCCGTGTAGCAGGTGGGGTCGAAGGGGCCGCCCACGCAGGCTTCCAGCAGGGGCTTGGGGTCGATCATGCTGCCGTACTTCCAGATGCGTTCCTCCAGCCAGCGGTTGATGGGGCCGAAATCCCCGGCGCTGACGGCGGCGTCCACATCCACGCTTTCCTTCATGCACTTCATCATCTGCGCGCCGTAGGCGGAGCCCAGGGCGTATGATGGGAAGTAGCCGATGGCACCGCCGGACCAATGGCTGTCCTGCAGCACACCCCGCTTGTCATCGGGCACCTCCAGCCCCAGATACTCCTTCACCTTCCGATTCCAGATGGCGGGCAGTTCCCGGGTATCCAGATTCTCCTGGATAAGCAGCTTTTCGATCTCATAGCGGATGATGATATGGAGGCAATAGGTGAGTTCGTCCGCCTCAATGCGGATGAGGGAGGGCCGGGCAACGTTGATGGCCCGGTAAAGTTCCTCCTCCGAGACCCCGGTCAGCTGCCCGGGGAACAGCTCCTGCAGCTTCGGCAGCAGCAGGCCGGAAAATGCCCGGCTGCGGCCCAGCAGATTTTCGTAAAAACGGCTCTGGCTTTCATGGATCCCCATGGAAACGCCGTTGGCCAGGCAGGTACCCTGCACCTCATCGGCGGTATGCAGCTCATACAGGGCGTGTCCGCCCTCGTGGATCACACTGAACATGGAGCTTGCAGGATCCGATTCGTAGTAATGTGTGGTGATGCGCACATCCTTCTTGCTGAAGTTGGTGGTGAAGGGATGCTCCGTTTCGCCGATGGCGCAGTAATCCCGGTCGATGCCCATGACGGACATGAGCCAGTCGGAAAGCTTCTTCTGCTGCGCAATGGGGAAGCAGCCGTGGAGGAAATCCGCCCGGGGCTGGCTCCCCTTTTCGCTGATTCTGTGGATCAGGGGCACAAGCCGCTCTTTCAGCACGCCGAAAAAGCGGTCGCAGTCCGCCATGGTGAGGCCCCGCTCGTATTCGTCCAGCAGGGCGTCATAGGGCTGCTTCTCCGGGTCCAGATAGCCGGCATATTTCCGATTGAAGGCCACGATCTTGCTGAGGCAGGGCTCAAAGAGGGCCCAGTCGCTGGTCTCCTTGGCTTTGTGCCAGAGATAATCCGCCTCAGTAAGGAGCATGGTGTAGCCCACATATTCCTCCATGGGGATGCGCCGGGTCTTCTCATAGCTGCGCAGCTGTTCGGCCACGGAACGGGCGGTCACCGGGTCCAGTTCGTCCCGGCGGGCGTCCAGTTCCCGCAGGAGATTCCCGGTCTCCTCCCCGGTTTCCAGTCCGTAGACCACTTCGGAAAGCAGGCCCATGGTCCTGCCCCGATTTTCCGCGCTGCCGGCAGGTGCCACCGTGGCAGCGTCATACTGCATCACACCCATGGCGTGGCCGTATGCCTGTTTTTTCGCTTCCAGTTCCTGAAGCTTCGCCTTCAGTTCCCCAGTGCCGATCGACATGTCATGTCCTCCCGGAGTTCGTATTTTTCTCCATTTTATGGTTCCGGGGCGGCTTTGTCAACTTTTCGCCTTGACAAGGGA
Organism: Oscillospiraceae bacterium; assembly: GCA_045537855.1. Lineage (GTDB taxonomy): Bacteria > Bacillota > Clostridia > Oscillospirales > Oscillospiraceae > UBA1774. The sequence goes on along the minus strand of JAZSQG010000215.1, from coordinate 14,272 downwards.
AAGGCGGAGAGAAATAATGGTTAAAAAACGCCGCAGGCGCATAAAACCGGAGGTCATTATGGAAGACGTCATTTCCCGCTTTCTCCGCTATGTGAAAATTGATACCACGTCCGAAGCAAACGGACTTTCCCCCAGCACGCAGCAGCAGTTTGACCTGGCCCGGCTTCTGGCAAGGGAACTGGAGGATATGGGCGCTTCCCAGGTCCGCCTGGATGAAGAACACTGCTATGTCTACGCGGTCATTCCCGAAAACCTGCCCGAGGGAAAAAGCGCCCCCAAAGTGGGCTTTATCGCCCATATGGACACCTCCAACGCAGTGAGCGGCCACAATGTCAATCCCCGTATCGTGGATTATAAGGGCGGCGACATTGACCTCAGCGGTGACGGTGTCTGGGTCCTCAGCCCCAGGGACTTCCCCGACCTGAACAACCGCATCGGCGAAGAGCTGGTGGTCACCGATGGCAGCACGCTGCTGGGCTCCGACGACAAAGCCGGCGTGGCGGAGATCATGGCCATGGCGGAATACCTGCTGAACCATCCCGAAGTCCCCCACGGCAAAATCTGCATCGCCTTCACCCCGGACGAAGAGGTGGGCGCGGGCGTGGCCCATTTCGACGTACCCGGCTTCGGCGCAGACTTCGGCTACACGGTGGACGGCGGCCCCCTGGGCGGCATGGAATACGAAAACTTCAACGCCGCTTCCGGCAAACTCACCGTCCACGGACGCAGCAGCCATCCCGGCGGCGCCAAAAATGTCATGAAAAACGCCGTGCTCATGGCCATGGAGTTCCAGGCCATGCTGCCGCCCAACGAAGACCCCATGTACACCGAAGGCTATGAAGGCTTCTACCACCTGGGACATATCCAGGGCGATGTGGAGACCTGCACCGCCTTCTACATCATCCGGGACCATGACAGGGAGAAGTTCGAAGCCAAGAAGGAGCGCTTCCGCCTCATCGCCGATTATCTGAACGGGAAATACGGTGCCGGTTCCTTCGAAGCCGAGGTGGAGGACAGCTACTTCAATATGAAGGAATATGTCATCCCCCATATGGAAGTGGTGGATGTGGCCAAAGAAGCCATGCTCAGTCTGGGCATCCGGCCCGTCATCAGCCCCATCCGGGGCGGCACCGACGGGGCCAGCCTCTCCTACATGGGGCTGCCCTGCCCCAACCTCTGCACCGGAGGGCGCAACTGCCACGGACGCTTTGAGTACGCGTCCGTACCCGAAATGCGCAGGATCGTGGAGTTGCTGGTTGCCATCTGCCGCCTGCACGTGAAATAAAAAGCACACAAAAAGAGACGCCGCAAAAGTCAAACTCTTGCGGCGTCTCCGTTTTTCGGATGTACCCGGTCTTCTGCTTATTCGGCAGGCGTGGGGGGCGCGGGCATCTTGGTCATGTCCGTGTAGCCGATGCGGTTCTTCTTGCAGAAGGACTCGATCTGGGTCTTGTAGCCATCCCAATACTTTGCATCGCTCTTTTCCTGCATGATGACGGTGGGCATGGGGGACTTCTTCATCTTGAATGCAATCATCTCCCGCATGGTCGTCTTGAAAAGCTTCTTGACCGGCATTGCGGAAACAGACACTTCGGCAATGTCCTCCGCCTTGATGCTGATGCGAGTGGCGGAATTACCCATCACGATACCCGCGACGATCTCGGTCTTGTCCACAAATACGCGCTCTTTCAAAGCCATTATAGTATTCCTCCCATTCTAATGCTCCATATAGCCTTTCTATTCTACTGTGAAATCTCATAAAAATCAACCATAAATTCTCCATGTTTTTTTTGTTTTTATGAATCTTTTATCTTGTCCGCGCCGGGAAACTATGTTATAATTTTCAATGCTGCTTTACCCACAAAAATACATAACAGGAGTGAGAACAGAGCAATGGATTTTATCCTGAACAACCTCTACCTCGTCAGCCTCTTTGCCGCTGTCGTTGCGCTCCTCTTCGTCGTTCTTCAGGCGAAGAAGGTCATGAGTTTCGACCAGGGCACCGACCTGATGAAGCGGATTTCCGCAAACGTTCGTAAGGGCGCCAACGCGTTCCTGAAGCGGCAGTACAAGACCGTGGGCATTTTCTTCGTCTGCATGGTCATCGTGATCGCCGTTCTGGCGGCCATGGACCTGCTGAGCTGGTTTGTGCCCATCGCATTTGTGACCGGCGGCTTCTTCTCCGGCCTCAGCGGCTTCATCGGCATGAAGATCGCCACGGCTGCCAATGCCCGTACCGCAGCCGCCGCCCAGAACGGTCTGAACAAGGGTCTGCGCGTGGCCTTCTCCGCCGGCACCGTCATGGGCTTTACCGTGGTCGGTCTTGGCCTGCTGGATATCTCCATCTGGTACGGCATCCTGAGCATCCCTGCCTTCGGCCTTTCTCTGGCTGAGATCACCGCCACCATGATCACCTTCGGCATGGGCGCCAGCTGCATGGCTCTCTTTGCCCGTGTTGGCGGCGGCATCTTCACCAAGGCTGCCGACGTGGGCGCTGACCTTGTGGGCAAGGTGGAAGCCGGTATCCCCGAAGACGATCCCCGTAACCCCGCCGCCATCGCCGACAATGTGGGCGACAACGTGGGCGACGTGGCCGGCATGGGCGCCGACCTGTACGAGTCCTATGTTGGCTCCATCCTCTCCACCTGCGCCCTGGGCGTGGCTGCTTTCAACAAGATCCCCGCAATCGATGCGGTGAACGCCGTTGCGCTGCCTCTCATCATGGCCGCCGTGGGCGTCATCTGCTCCATCATCGGTACTTTCCTGGTCAAGACCAAGGAAAAGGCCAGCCAGAAGGAACTGCTGAGCGCTCTGTCCAAGGGCACCAACTTTGCCGCTATCGCCACCGCCATCATCAGCTTCTTCGCCGTGTGGTGGCTGCTGGGCATCGAGAACTACGGCGTGTACATCGCCATTCTCGCCGGTCTGGTTGCCGGTGTTGCCATCGGTAAGGTCACCGAGTACTACACCTCCGATACCTACAAACCTACCCAGCGTCTGGCCGACTCCTCCGAGACCGGCACCGCCACCCTCATCATCAGCGGTCTGTCCCTGGGTATGATGAGCACCCTGCTGCCTATCCTCATCGTCGGCGCTGCCGTCATTATCGCTTACTTCTGCGCCCAGATCGGCATCGAAGGCCGTGACGCTACCCTGGGCCTCTACGGTGTTTCCGTGGCTGCCGTGGGCATGCTGTCCACCCTGGGCATCACCCTCTCCATCGACGCTTACGGCCCTGTGGCCGACAATGCCGGCGGTATCGCCGAAATGGCCAGCCTCCCCGCCGAAGTCCGTGAGCGCACCGACGCGCTGGACTCCCTGGGCAACACCACTGCCGCCACCGGCAAGGGCTTTGCCATCGGCTCCGCCGCCCTCACCGCCCTGGCCCTGATCGCCAACTTCGAAGAGAAGATGATCGGCGCCGGCTCCGAAGTTTCCATGAATCTGCTGGATCCCTGCGTGCTGGTCGGTATCTTTGTGGGCGCCATGCTGCCCTTCCTCTTCTCCGCACTGACCATGAGTGCTGTGGGCCGCGCTGCCCAGAGCGTCGTGGTGGAAGTCCGCCGTCAGTTCCGGGAGATCGCCGGTCTGCTGGAAGGCAAGCCCGGCGTGGAAGCCGACTATGCCCGCTGCGTTGACCTCTGCTCCCGTTCCTCTCTGAAGGAAATGGTGCTTCCCGCCGTGGTCGGCATCATCTCCCCCATCCTCGTTGGCGTCATTCTCGGCGGCTCCGGCGTGCTGGGTCTGCTCTGCGGCTCCACCGCTTCCGGTTTCATCATGGCCGTTTTCATGTCCAACTCCGGCGGTGCCTGGGACAATGCCAAGAAGTACATCGAAGCCGGCCACAATGGCGGCAAGGGCTCCGACAACCACAAGGCTGCCGTCGTTGGCGACACCATCAGCGACCCCTTCAAGGATACTTCCGGCCCCAGCATCAACATTCTCATCAAGCTCATGAGCATGGTTTCCATCGTGTTCTCCGGCCTGATTGCCAAGTGCAACTGGTTCTAAACCGAATGTGATCTGCAGGAAGTACCGACATTTGGCGGGGCTTCCTTTTTTGTACTCCTCCCCACCGGCGGAACCTAAAACCCCTGCGTATCCCAAAAGCGGGACACGCAGGGGTTTTGCACGAATCTGTACTGTTTACTCCTTATGGAGCGCGTAGCTGGCCTGATAAACGAGGCCATGCTTGAAGCGGGGTTCCGGCTTCATGCGCATGAATTCCGGCTTAAAGCCGCACTCCCGGGCCGCAAGCTCCACGTGGGCCATGGCCGCACCCACATCCACGCACTGGGCAAAATTGGTGACGGGGTTATTGAAGAAGGGCTGCTTACGGAAGATGTGCACCCGCTCCCGATCATCGCTGACGAACACGCAGGGCTGACGGTTAAAGGACGAGGGGGAAAGCCTGGCTGCTTCCATAATGGGCTTGTAGGCTTCCTCCCGGTTATACGCCACCTTCTCCAGAGGCTTGCGCTCCGCCTGCTGCTGAGGCGAGCGGAACTCCTCGTCGGACATGCCGATGGCAATGGCCGTCACATAGGGAAGGCTCCCCTCAAAATCATTGGCGGCATTGATGCGGATACTCCCCTGCCAGCTGCTGGCAATCCCCCGCTCCGTGAGGAACAGGACTGCCCGCTCTCCCAGATATCCGCAATTCTGCAGGCTGAACTGCTTGCGCTCCGCCCGCAGCACCAGATAGCAGGGTGCCTTAATCCCCGGCTCGCTGCTGGCGATCTTCACCAGATCCAGGTAAGGCAGCGTGTCGAAGTTCCAGTCAATTTCCGGTACCGGTGCAGTCAGCCCGGAGAGGAAGTCGATGAGTTCCTCCATCACGCCCTCGTCCAGCGGCTCCTGCCGGAAGCTCTGAAAGCTCCGGCGTTTCCGAATGGTTTCAAAAATACTCATGATGCTTCTTCTCTCGGCTCAGTTTTCTTCCGTTTCCGGCGCGGAAATGCCGGGCTGCGGAGTATCCAGTTCCCCTGCCGCGGTATCCAGTTCCGCAGCAAGTCGGCCCAGGCTCTCCGTCAGCTGGCTCAGCTCCTTGGTCAGAAGAGATGCACTGAAGCGGCTGTCCCGGCTCAGCTTCCCCAGCTGGCTGCGGAAATGCAGCGCCGCCGCCTCCCGGGCCTGCTGGGCCGCAGCGTCCGCCTGGCGGGCATTCTGCAGCACCTGCGCCGCATGTTCTTCCGCGGAGCGCTCAATTTCCACGGCCCGGCGGCTGGCAGACAGCTCCAGAGACGCGACCCGATCCTTCACCGCATCATACTCCACCGCCTTGGCAAGGCAGTCTGCAAGCTCCTCTTCCTTCCGGGCGAGCTTCTCCCGGGCTTCCTCCAGAGCTTTTCGCATGGACAGAAGCTCTTCCCCGCTGACGGAAACAGAAGCCAGCAGTTCCTTCTCGCTGCGCACATCCTCCAGTTCCCGACGGGTACTGTCAAAATCATCCTGCAGGGCCGCCAGCTGCGCTTCCAGTTCCTCACAGCGGGCAGCGGCTTCCGACGCGCTGCGCTCCGATGCATCCAGAGCAGCTTCCAGCCGGGTACAGCGGGTCTGTAGTTTTTCCTTCTCCGCCTTGGTGGCGGCGGCTCGGGCAGAGGCCGCTTCAATATAGGTGGCTACATCCTGACGGTTGAAGCCGTTGATCGCACTGCGAAATTTCCGTTCCGCTGACATGTTCTTCCTCCTGTTCCATATGTCCGGGACCGTACCTGTCACAGCAGACTGACATCCAGTTCCTTGTCATATGTTTTTGCTACCGCGAGGATCTCCTGATCGGAAATCGCCTGCCGCAGCTGTCCCTGCCCTGCAGACAGGGCGAGAATGCGGATCTGCGCTGCCTTCTCAATGGTATGCATCAGTCCGAAAGCCGTATCAAAGTCCGGCCCGGAGGTGAAGAGCCCATGATGCGCCCACACCACAGCGTCATGCCGGGCCATCATTTTCTCCGTGGCTCTTGCGATCTCGCTTCCGCCGGGCACCATGAATTCCACCACACCGACGCCGTTGGGGAATACGATGGGGCACTCCGTTTCACTCTGCCACAGGGCGCGGGTGAAGGCACGGCTGGTGAGGGGCAGCACAAAGGTCAGGGCTACGATATGAGCCGGGTGGGCATGATACATGACCCTGGTCTCGCCATTTGTAGCCCTGGCGCGGACACAGTGGCACAGGTAGTGGCTGGAAAACTCACTGGTGGGCTTCCCGCCTCCCACAAGGCCCCAGACGATGCGCCAGGCGCTGCCCGCTTCGTTGATCTCCAGAATACAGAGATTCTCATCCGGGGCTTCCTGGATGTTGCGCATGTATTTCCCGCTGCCGGTGGAGAGAAAATAAGCACCGGCGAGATACGCATCCGCAACGCCCATATCGGTCCAGGGACCGGGCTCCTTAAAGAAGGGGCGGCACTCTGCCACATCCTCCTCCGTCAGTCGATAGGTCAGGTTTCCGCCGTTGCGCTCATGCCAGCCTTGCAGCCAGCCGTCGTTGCACATGCGTGCAAAGGACCGGATGGCCCTGCAGTCCGGCGTCATCAGCGGACACCCACAGGCAGCGTATCCTGCGCATCGTCACTGAGCAGGAAGGACTGACCCGCAGAATAGATATAGCCCTGACCACCGCCCACATAGAGGCGCAGACCGGTCACATAAGAGGAAAGTTCGGAAGCAAAGAAGAGGGACACATTGGCAATGTCCTGGGCGGTGCCCACCCGCTGCAGGGGCACCTCTTTCTTGGCGATCTGGGCGGTGAAGGCCAGCTGCTCTTCCTTGTCGGCAATAAGCTCGTCCCAGAAACCGGTGAGGATGCAGCCGGGTTTGATACAGTTGACGCGAACGCCGTAGGGCGCGCCCTCCAGGGCAAGATTGGCCGCCAGAGATTCACAGGCACCCTTGGCCATGTGGTATTCATAGGCAGGCGTTGTGGGGTTGAAAGCACCGTTGGAGGAGCACACGATAATGCTGCCGCTGCGCTGCTCCTTCATGCCCGGGAAGACCGCCATGCAGCAGTCGTACATGCCGCGCATATTCACATCCATGGTGCGCTGCCAATGCTCTTCCTTGGGCAGATTGTCGTTATCAAAGCTCTTGCCGGCAAAGGCGGCCAGAATATCCACCCGACCGAATTCGGCAATGATTTTATTATAGTGGTCCTGAATGTTCTGAGGATCGGAGACATCCAGAGGACCGTAGTACCGGGCAACGCCGCCGGCTTCTTCGATCTGCCGGCAGGTCTCCATCGCCCGTTCCACCTTGCGGCCACCGCCCACGATGACGATGGCACCTTCCTTTCCGAAGGTCAGGGCCGTAGCCTCACCCATACCGCTGGATGCACCGGTCACCCAGGCGACTTTTCCTTTCAGCATAGCTTCCATGATCTTATCTCCAGTTTCAATATGAGTTTTTTGATATTATATCAAAGGAGTGAAAAATTGCAAGAGAGTCAAAGCCTCCCCCTTCGACGATTTCCTGTTTTTCCTTTTCTGCGGTGATTGACCTGTTGCACATTATCATGTATAATGATTGGAAGTAGGTGATGAAATGCAAACAAAATTTACACCCGACAGCCAGAGCATCGTCAGTTTCAGCCTGATGGGTCCTGAAAGCGGCGGGCCCTGTCTTGTGGATACGACAGACGGCCGAATCACACGGATCAGGCCGTATTTTTATGATACGGAATACACCAATGCCAACTGCAACCCCTGGAAGATGGAAGCCCGAGGCAGCAGCTTTTCCGCTCCCGACCGGGTCACCATCACCCCCTTCGGCATCGGCTACCGGACCCGGGTCTATTCCAGGAACCGGGTACGCTATCCCCTGAAGCGGGTGGACTGGGACCCCAAAGGCGAGCGTAATCCCCAGAACCGGGGCGTCAGCCGCTATGTGCGCATTTCTTGGGATGAGGCTGCGCAGATCGCTGCGGACGAACTGCTGCGCATACGGGATGCCTACGGTTGCGAGGCTGTCCTCTGCCAGGCGGACATGCACGGCGAAGGCAAGAATACCGCCCCCAGCCACGGCTGTCCCAACCGGCTTCTCAGCCTGCTGGGTGGCTATACCCTGCAGATGCGGAACATGGACTCCTGGGAAGGCTGGTTCTGGGGTGCAAAGTATGTCTGGGGCTGTGAGCCCGTGGGTGAAATGGCACCTCAGGCAAACCTCTATCCCGACATTGCAAAGCACTCCGACCTGCTGCTTTTCTGGGGCTGTGACCCTGAGACGACCCCCCGGGGCTTCGGCATGAACCTGCCCAGCCGCATGTGCTACTGGTTCTCCCAGATCGGCATCAAGAGCGTGTATGTCTGCCCCGACCTGAACTACGGCGCGGCAGTCCATGCCGATAAGTGGATCCCCATCCTGCCCAACACAGACGCCGCCATGCAGCTGGCCATTGCCTACGTCTGGCTCACCGAGGGCAGCTACGACCGGGAGTATATCGACAGCCACGCTTACGGCTTTGATAAATTCGAAGATTATGTTCTGGGCCGGGAGGACGGCATCCCCAAGACCCCCGCCTGGGCCAGCGAAAAGTGCGGCACGCCCGAGTGGACCATCAAGGCCCTCGCCCGGGATTGGGCCAAAAAGACCGCCAGCATCCTCCACGGCAACGGCGGCCCCTATATCCGCGGCCCCTACTCCTCCGAGCCTGCCCGCCTGGAAGTCATGCTCCTGGGCATGCAGGGTCTGGGCCGTCCCGGCGTCCATCAGGCGAAGATGCTGGAATGGAACCTCTGGAACCGGGATTACCCCGTTCCCTATCAGGGGCAGTTCGTACCCCGGGTCACCGCCTGCGCCGACCCCCTGCGGCCCGTGGAGGGCGATGTGGATCCCATCGTGAATATGGACCGCTTTGTACTCTCCAAAGAGCAGAAGGAACGGGCGCCGGAGCTGATCGACCTGTACCGGCAGCTTCCCGCCCCCAAACAGTTCATTCCACGCTGCCATGTCCACGAAGCCATCATCAACGGTCACGCAGAATGGCGGGGCCTGCAGTGCTTCTCCTCCAGTCAGCAGCCCGGGCCCAACAACTACCGGCACCCCACCCAGCAGTATCAGTTTGAGGAAATGAAATATCCCCGGGACGGCATGAGCCGCGTCCACATGATCTGGACGGACGCGCCCTGTCAGGTCACCTGCTGGAATGACGGCAATCTCAGCATCCGGGCCTACCGCCACGAGAGCATCGAGACCATCATTGCGCAGCATCCCTGGCTGGAAAATGACTGTTATTTTGCCGATCTGATTTTCCCCGTAGCCACCAAGCATGAGCTGCCGGACCTGGCCAACGATTTTTCCAGCGGTGCTTTCACAAGCATCTACCTGGCCGAGCCCTGCTGCGAACCCATCGGCGAAAGCCTCAGCGACTTTGACGTCTGCGCTAAGGTCGCCGAAAAGCTGGGTCAGGAATACTATGACGCCTATACCGGCAAGCTCACCCATGACGAGCGTGTACGGTTCCTCTACAAGGCTACCGGCTGCGAAGACTATATGACCTGGGAAGAATTCCGGCGGCGCAAAATCTTCGTGATCCCCTGCAAGACCCAGGAGGAGCTGGACCAGATCCCCGCCGGTCTGCTGGAATTCTACCGCGACCCGGAGAACAATCCCCTCTCCACGCCCACGGGCAAGCTGGAATACTATTCCACCCAGATCGCAGAGCGGACCCCCGACGATCCGGAGCGCCCTCCCGTTCCCCACTGGATCGAAAGCGGACCCAGTCATGACGAGCGGCGTTCCTCTCCCCGGGCAGCGCAGTATCCCCTGCTGTGTATGTCCAACCACGGCCGCTGGCGTATGCACGCCCAGTGCGATGACATCCTCTGGACCCGTGAAATCGAGACCATGAAGGTCAGAGGCGAGGACGGCTATCTTTACGAGCCCGTGTGGCTCCATCCCAGCGAAGCCGAAGCCCGGGGCATCAAACACGGCGATATCGTCAAGGTGTTTAATGAGCGGGGCATCATCCTCTGCGGCGCCTATGTCACCGAGCGGCTCATGCCCGGCGTCTGCTATGTGGACCACGGCTCCCGCCTGGACCCCATCATTCCCGGATGGCTGGACCGGGGCGGTGCGATCAACACCATTACACCAGCTGCCCCCACCTCCCGGAATGCTACCGGCATGGCCGTCAGCGGCTTCCTGTCTCAGGTGGAAAAAGTCAGCGATGCGGAATGGGAAAGCTGGAAGCGCGACTACCCCGAAGCCTTTGCACGCCCCCTGGATGAAGGCTGCGGCGTCTGCCTGGACGGCTGGCTCATTCAGAACTGAGTAACGAACATACGGGGCGCACACTGTGCGCCCCGTTTTCGGTAAGACCCCGCCCCGAAAGGGCACAGCTTCACCTCAGATAAGGAGGAGGAAAATGAAAGAACGCAATTGCAGGAGCCTCATCGCCGCTGTCCTGAGCCTGTCTCTGCTGCTGTTCAGCAGTGCTGGCTATATGGCACTGCAGGGCATTCTGGGCAATGTAGAGATCGTACGGGACGGCACCATGGAATTCCGGACTTCCGCACCCGAAAACGTAGCCTATTTTTACGGCAGCACCGAAACAGATCCGGTGAAGCTTTATGAAACAGCCGAAAAACAGACGGTTATGATCACCACCTATACCAGCACCGACACGGATGGCAACGTTCTGCAGCGGGTTATGGGCACCGGCTTTGTCGTTTCCTATGACGGTTACATTCTCACCAACGCCCATGTAGTCAGCGAGGCAAATGAACTGGAGCTCTCCCCCACCGTCAGCTTCCGGGACGGCAGCAGCTATGATGCGGAGATCATCGGCTGCGACAGTCAGAGTGATGTGGCGCTTCTGAAGATCAATGCACGCTGCCATTCTGTTGCACGGCTGGGAAACAGCGATAAGCTGAAAGCCTGCCAGTCCGTGTATATCATGGGACACCCTGCCGAAGAACTGGCCTACACCATGACCAGCGGCATCATCAGCGGCACGGATCGTGAAATCGAATTTGAAGACGGCGTAGTACTGAACATGTTTCAGATCGATGCAGCGGTGAACCGCGGCTGTTCCGGCGGCCCAGTCTATAATGCAGCAGGCGAAGTCATCGGAATTACCACAGCCAAATACAGCGGTGTTACCGCCGAAGGTCTCGGCTTTGCCCTCCCCATCAACGATGCCCTGAAAATCGCGGAAGATTTGAAAGAGTACGGCTATGTACGCTTCCGCCCTCTCATGGGCATCACGGTGACCAATGTAACGCAGGACCAGTTTGAGGGCGGAAGTCCCGCAGGCGCTATGGTCTATGACATCAGCCCCGGGCTCTGCGGTGAAAAGGCCGGCCTGCAGAAAGGCGATATCATCATTCAGCTTGGCGATACCCCGGTCAGAAGCATTACAGACCTGACAAAGGCCAAGCTCCCCTACGATGCAGGTGATACCGCTCCCATCACAGTATGGCGCTACGGTGAGATCCTGACGCTCTACATCACCTTTGACGAAGTAAACCCCGAGCATCCTACCGGAAAAGTTGAGATCACGCCCGAAGAGACACCCGCCCCGGAAGAGACTCCCGGCGGTGAGGCAGGAGAAATGCCAGAGGACGCGCCCGAAGAAATGCCCGGGGATGACAACAGTGAAGAACCCGAAGCAGAAACCGAGACTCCTGCTCCCGAGCGGGAACCGGATATGGATACGGTTCCCGGCAACTGAAGAAACGCTTATATGTAAGAAAAAGGCAGGGCATACGCCCTGCCTTTTTCTTTCGTTTTTATTTACAATGTGAGAGGAACAAAATACCAGAACATACGCTCCGGAAAGAAGTCGTTTTTCGCACAGAACGAAGTTAAAAGACAGTAGAAACAAAACCCATCAATAGCCGTGGTCAACATGCCGCCACTTGCCGCCGTTATTACGAACCAGAATCCATTTCCAGTCCCAATATACGCTGTTCGGATTGAGAGAACCATCCCCACCACTTGCACCGACTGTGAAGCTGGAAACAAGTACGATCACATCATCAGCCTGGTTACGCACAGCAAATTCCTGATAATTCCTGATTTTCTCATCACCAAGATAGCCAATTTCAGCAAGAGTACAGTCCTTAAACTCTTTACGAAAATGGCGCAGTGCCGTCTCTATAGCATCTGAGATTTCTTCCTGCGAATAGAGATCGGAAGAGCAAGTCTGAATCCTTACCTTGCCAATATCTCCACCACAGGCAGTGAGCAGTATCAGGCAAATTAGTGCGAATATGAAAAGCAGCATCTTTTTCATCACAACACATCCTTCAAAAAGTCTTCAATATATCAGACGAACGCAACAGGCGCATGTTCCCATCTTACAGCACAAGTAAACTCAACAGTCCCATTCCACGCAAAAAGAAACCCGGAAACCGAAGTTTCCGGGTTTCAATGATAACTGGATTAGCCCTTGATGGAGCCGATCATGACGCCCTTGACAAAGTACTTCTGGACGAAGGGGTAAACCATGAGGATCGGCACAGTCGCGAAGATGATGGTGGAGTACTGCAGCAGCTTCTTGTAGAGGCTGTAGCTGCCGGCTTCCTGAGCAAGGTCGAACTCGCTGGTGCCGGAGGACTCGATCAGGATCTCGCGGAGGATAATCTGCAGGGGGTACAGCTTACGGTTGGTCAGGTAGATAGCAGCAGTCATGTACTCATTCCACTTACCAACGGCATAGAACAGGGCGATAACCGCGATGGTAGCCTTGGCAAGGGGGAAGGTGATCCGGAAGAGGATGGTCATATGTCCGGCGCCGTCCAGCTGGGCAGACTCTTCAAGGCTGGCGGGGATCGCCTGGAAGGCGGTACGCACGATGATGATGTTGAAGACGCTGACCAGACCCATGAGCACGAGGACCCAACGGGTGTTGACGATGCCCAGATACTTGTTGACCATGTAGGTGGGGATCATGCCGCCGCCGAAGAACATGGTGAAGGTCATCATGAGGATGAGGTACTTCATCCACATGGTGCCGCGACGGGAGACGCAGTAGCCGCCCAGGGAGCAGAACAGAACGCTCAGGATGGAGCCGCTGGCAACGTAGAAGAAGGTGTTGGCGTAGCCGCGAATCAGAGAGGCATTGTTCAGAACAAAGGTATAGCCCTTCGCGGTTATGGGATGAGTCTCGTCATACAGAGGCCACAGGATGATGCCGCCCTGATACTGAGTCAGGAGAGTGGGGTCACTGATGGAGGCGAAGAAAACGTGCAGCAGAGGAGCAAGACACGCGAACGCCAGAAGCAGCATGATGATAATGTTGACGACGTGGAATACGATCCGTCCCGGAGATTCTTTAATTTTCATTATGATTTCCTCCTTACTTAGAACAGGCTCGTCTCAGAATACTTACGGCTCAGGCTGTTCGCCATGAAGAGCAGCATCAGGTTGACGAAAGAGTTGAACAGGCCGACAGAAGTGGAGTAGCCGAAGTCGCCTTCAATCAGACCGCGCCGGTAAACGAAGGTGGAGATGGTGTCGGCCACTTCGTAGGTGAGGGGGCGGTAGAGAAGGATGATCTTATCCATGGAGGAGGAAAGCAGGCTGCCGATCTGCATGATCAGCATGATGGTAACCGTGGGGGCAATGCCGGGCAGGGTAACATGCCAGGTCTGCTGCCAGCGGTTGGCACCGTCGATCTTCGCAGCTTCGTAGAGCTCCTGGTCAACACCGGACAGAGCAGCCAGATAGATGATGGAGCCGTAGCCGACGCCCTGCCATGTACCGGATATGACGTAAATCGGCCGGAAAAATTGCTTGACGGACATAAGGTCCTTGTTTTCGGTGATTCCAAGCTTAACAAGGAGCATGGTCAGAGCGCCGTTGTAAGCGAAGAAGTCAACGATGATGCCGCAGATAACCACCGTGGAGATGAAGAACGGCATGTAGCTGATGGTCTGGATAACCTTCTTGAAGAGTTCGTTCTGCAGTTCGTTCAGGAGCAGAGCCAGGATGATGGGAGCGGGGAAGCCCAGCAGAATGCTGGTTGCAGAAATGGTGAAGGTATTCTTCAGCGTGGTGCCAAAGATAGCAGAGTTGAAATACTGGTTAAAGTACTTCATGCCCACCCACTTACCGCCGGTAATGCCGGTTTCGAAGCTATACTCGCGGAAAGCCAGCTGGGCGCCGTACATGGGGATGTAGCAGAAAATGAAGATATAGACAATGGCAGGCAGGAGCATGATCCACAGCTGCCAGTCACGCGCCAGATACCAGCCGATGCTCTTGCGCTTTCCTTTCGTAACCGTCTTTAAAGTTTTCTGCATGACAGTGAACCCTCCTGCTTGATAAGT
>JAZSQG010000361.1:0-6597 GCA_045537855.1 Oscillospiraceae bacterium | reverse complement strand
TAGGAGTCTGGGCCGTATCTCAGTCCCAATGTGGCCGTTCAACCTCTCAGTCCGGCTACTGATCGTCGCCTTGGTAGGCCGTTACCCCACCAACTAGCTAATCAGACGCGAGCCCATCTTTCAGCGATAAATCTTTGACATCATGGGGATGCCCCCTCGATGTGTTATGCGGTATTAGCAGTCGTTTCCAACTGTTGTCCCCCTCTGAAAGGCAGGTTGCTCACGCGTTACTCACCCGTTCGCCACTAAACTCAAATTCACTTGGCCGAAGCCTCGATCCAAAGAGTCCCGTTCGACTTGCATGTGTTAGGCACGCCGCCAGCGTTCGTCCTGAGCCAGGATCAAACTCTCAAAAAATGGTATCTTAAGCATCGCTGCCTAAAATCTTTTTGATAAGTTAAGCTCCATAGCTTCACTCAAATTATTAACAGTTGCAGCTCAATTTAGCTGCGCCCATTTGGTGCGTTCGCTTAGCTTTGCATTGTTTAATTTACAAGGTGCACATCCTGCCCGCGCCGACCGCGTTCCCGTTTTTCCGGGGTCGCTCTCAGCGGCGAGCTTGCATAATATAGCATGCCTAAAAGGAAATGTCAACACCTTTTTTGAAAAAATCAAAGTTTTTTTCTTGCAAAGATTCCTCTTGTGTGTATAATGGATTTCAGGCCGAAAAAACCGCAACATCATGTGCTTCGGGAGGGTTTTGCCATGGCTGCAATTTTCGGCGGAGACAGTCTCCGCGACTGGTATCTCGCAAAAACCAATTCCTTATATAAAAAAATCGGGCACCGGGACTTTGCGCCCCAGGCCGATGAATACTTCCGTTCTCTGGCGCTGGGCCTCTGGCAGGGGCAGAGCATCGGCCAGGAGCAGGTGGATGCCATCAACGAACTTTATTCCCAGGGACGCCCCCGCCCCAGCTATCTCTACTGGGAGCTGACCGGCGCCTGCGCCAACTACACCGGGCCGGATGCGCCGGACTTTTTCCGGGTGCTGGTCCTCACCTGCCGCAGCGCAGCGGAAGAGGTGCTGCGCCTCACCCGGGAGCTCATCCTGCGCCTCAGCGACCCGGAGAGTGACCGGGACCGGGAATTTCTCCGCAGGGCCGCAGGCTGCCTGCGGGAGGTGCTGGAGTCCGACGATCCTCTGGGCTTTAAGCGCGGCCGGAAAAGCGGCCCCACGCCCGCCGGCAGTGCTGCAGCGGGCGGCACGGCAGCCTCCTCCCCCGCGGTGCAGCCGCCGGAAGCCCCCGAGCAGCCCCCGGAGAAGCTGGAGGACCTGCTGGCGGAGCTGGACAGTCTGGTGGGTCTGGAGCAGATCAAAAAGGATGTGCGCAGCCTCATCAACCTCATTAAGGTGCGAAAGCTCCGGGAGGCCAACGACCTGGCGGTGCCGGAGCTGAGCCTGCACATGGTCTTCACGGGTAACCCCGGCACGGGCAAGACCACGGTGGCCCGGCTGCTGGCAAGGCTCTATAAGGCCATCGGCGTGCTGGAGGCGGGCACCCTCACGGAGGTGGACCGGGCAGGTCTGGTGGCGGGCTATGTGGGGCAGACGGCCCTGAAGACCCTGGAAGCGGTGAACAGGGCCCGGGGCGGCATCCTCTTTGTGGACGAAGCCTATTCTCTGGTGCCCGACGGCAGCGGCAATGACTTCGGGCAGGAGGCCATCAGCACCATTCTCAAGGCAATGGAGGACATGCGGGAAGAACTGGTGGTCATCGTGGCGGGCTATCCCGAGCCCATGGAGCGCTTCATCGGCTCCAACCCGGGCCTGGAATCCCGCTTCGGCAAATACTTCCACTTTGAAGATTACAATGCCGATGAGCTGATGGAGATCTTCCTCTCCCAGTGCAAAAAGAGCCAGTACTGCCCCGACGGCGAGGCGGAACGTTTCTGCCGGGAGCTGCTGCAGGACATGTATGACAGCCGGGACGAAAACTTCGGCAACGCCCGGGAGGTGCGAAACCTCTTTGAACGGGCGGTGGCCAATCAGGCAAACCGGGTGGCGGCGCTGGAACACCCCGACCGGGAAGCCCTCATGACCCTCACCAGAGCGGACATCGCCGGGCTGCCGGAAGCGGAGGAAGCAGACGCGGAATAAACACACAGGGCGCGGGCATCATTGCGATGCCCGCGCCTTTTTGCAGCCGAAAACAGAAAAAACGGGCGCGTCCCAACAGGGACGCACCCGAACTGCGTACTCGCTTACTTGAACATCGCGTCGGCAGCCGCCTTGATGGCCATAACGGCGCCCTGGATGCCGGTGACGGAGGTGTTGATGCACAGGTCATAGTTATCCATACTGCGCCAGGAGGTGCCGGTATAGAACTTGTGATAGTTGGCACGGCCCTTGTCGATCTTGTTCAGGACGGACTCGGCATTCTTGGGATCCTGCCCGTACTCTTCCACGATGCGCTTCAGCCGGTCTTCCTTATCGGCATAGATGAAGACCCGCAGGAGGCGGGGATGATCCTTCAGCACGAAGTCGGCGCAGCGGCCCACGATGACGCCGTCGCTGCTCCTGGCGATGTCCCGGATCACGTCGGACTGGACCATGAAGGCGCGGTCGTTCACGGGAACGGTATACTGCATGCCCAGATCGGTGCTTATGTAGGCCGCGGTGGCCAGATTGTACAGGAAGCTGTTGGAAGCTTTCTCCTCGGTGCGTTCGATGAATTCCTCGCTGAGGCCGCTCTTCTCCGCTGCCATTTCGATCAGCGCACGGTCATAGTAGCCAAAGCCCATGATGGCGGCCAGCTCCCGCCCGATCAGACGGGCCCCCGTACCGAACTCTCTGCTGATGGTAATGATCGAATGCGTCATGGCTTGTTCCTCCTGTCCCGAACAGTGCATCCTGTTCCCAGATTGATAACTGTATTATATATGCCGCAGGGCTGTTTGTAAATGTTTTTTTCTCCCTGCGCCCCCGCAGCATCAGGAAAACAGGCTTTCCTTGTCCGAAATTGCCTGTTCCACGGACTCGATGTACTCATAGGGGTACTTTTTATTGAAGCAGCGGAGGATCTTCCCGTTTTCCTCCACCCGCTTGGTGGCGCCCCCGGCGCCCAGAGAGATGACGGAGCAGGTCTCCTCCATCATGCAGATGTTATAGAGGCAGCTGTGCCCCGGCAGGGTCCAGCCCACGTTTTCAAAGCCGCCGGCGGAATACTTCTGCCGGTAGAGGTAGTAAGGTGCAAAGTCCTGCCCCAGCCGCTCCAGACTGTATTCCAGCATCTGCGCCACTTCTTCGTCCGAAGGATAGGCGTGCTGCTCTTCCTTCAGCCGGGCGCCCCGCTTCCGGGTGAGGGTGTGCACGGTGACATTTTCCGGCTCCAGGGCCAGCACCTGCTCCAGGCTGCTTTGGAAGCCCGGGAAGCTGTCCCCGGGGAGGCCCGCGATGAGGTCCATGTTGATTTCCACCCCCGGGAGACATTCCCGGGCCATGTGATAGCCCTCCACCACGGCCAAAGCGCTGTGCCGCCGGCCGATGGCCTGCAGCACCCGGTCGTCCATGGTCTGGGGATTGATGCTGATGCGGCTCACGCCGCCCCGGCCCAGGGCCAGCAGTTTTTCCCGGGTAATGGTGTCGGGCCGGCCGGCCTCCACGGTGTATTCCCGACAGGCGGAGAGGTCGATATTGGCCGCAAGCGTGTCCATGACCCGCTCCAGCTCCTGCGCCGACAGCGTAGTGGGCGTACCGCCCCCGTAGTACACGGCGGCTACCCGCAGGCCCCGCGCCTGAAGCAGACGGCCCACACCTTCCACCTCCCGGCAGAGGGCGTCCACATAGGGCGGGATGAGGGCCAGAGATTTCTCCACGCTGTGGCTCACAAAGGAGCAGTAGGCGCAGCGGGTGGGACAGAAGGGCACGCCCACATAGAGCACCACTTCCTCCGGCTGCAGCTGCTGCCGGGCCCACAGCTCCTCCCGGGCGGCCTGCACGCAGAGCTTTGCCCGGCGGGGGCTGACCTTATATTCCTCCTGCAGCCAGGCTTCCGCGCCCGCTTCGTCCGGGCCGTTTTCCTGCAGATACTTCGCCGCCAGCTTCCCCGGGCGCACCCCGGTGAGAGAGCCCCAGGGCGGCGTGGTGCCCGTCATGGCCACCACGGCTTCAAAAACGGCGGTCTTGACCAGCTTCTGCTCCAGCCGCCTGCGCTCCAGCGCCCCGGCAGGACGCTCCTGCGCTGCGGGAGCCTGCCCCCGGTATTCCCGCCCCTCCAGACGCAGGAGGGCTTCCGCCCCGGAGTCGTCCAGACGGCTGATGAGGCAGTCTTCCCCGGGCAGGGCTTCCTCCGCCGCCTGGGGTTTTTCTTCCGGCAGGAAGCTCATCATGGCCTGCTCGGCGGCGTAGCGGTAATCGTGTCCCTGTAAAATGAGCTTCATCAGTCCCGGTCATCCATGGCGTCCAGCACATAGGGGTTGAAGCGCCGCTCCCGGTTCAGGCTGGTGGCGTCCATATGCCCGGGATACACTTCATAGTCCCCCTCCAGCGAGGCCAGCCGCCGCAGGGAGCCCTGAATGGCGGCCCAGCTGGAGCCGGGGAAGTCCGTGCGGCCGCAGGAGCCCCGGAAGAGGGTGTCGCCGGTGAAGAGCGCATCCTCACAGCGGAGGGTGACGCTGCCCCGGCTGTGCCCCGGGGTCTCCATCACGTGGAATTCCAGCTTGCCCACGGGGATACAGTCCCCTTCCTTGTAGTAGCAGAGCTCCCTGCCCCCGTCGTACTGATACTGATTGCCCTTCCCGTCCTGATACGCGTCCAGGGCATGGAGGTAGACGGTAGCGCCGGTGCCCTCAAAGAGGCCCATGACGCCGCCGGTATGGTCATAGTGGCCGTGGGTCAGGAAAATGGCCCGGGCCGTCAGCTTATTGTCTTCCAGATAGTTGAGAATTCTTCCGGACTCCGCGCCCGGGTCGATGACGGCGCAGTCCAGCGTTTCCTCGTCGATGACCACGTAGCAGTTGGTCTGCAGCTGTCCTACGGTAAAGCCTTTGATGAGCATGTGTCCTTCCTCCTCATTTCCATTCGTCGGTGTCCAGAATGATGGTCACCGGCCCGTCATTTTCCGAAGCTACCAGCATATCCGCCCCGAAGACCCCGGTCTCCACCCGGAAGCCCCGCTCCCGGCAGAAGGCCACGAAGCCCTCATACAGGGGGATGGCCTGCTCCGGCCGGGCGGCGGCGATAAAGTCCGGCCGCCGGCCCTTGCGGCAATTGGCCAGCAGGGTAAACTGGCTGACCACCAGCAGGGAACCGCCCACATCGGCCAGTGAGCGGTTCATTTTTTCATTTTCATCTTCAAAGATGCGCAGGCCCAGCACCTTGTCGGCCAGCTTCTGCATGTCCTGCTCCGTGTCGCCCTCTTTGACGCCCAGGAGGACCAGAAAGCCCCCGTCGATGCTGCCCGTAACGCTGCCGTCCACCGTGACGGAGGCGCTGCGCACCCGGGTGAGTACTGCTCGCATAGTGTATTCCCTTTCTTAGACGCCGGGCCGCACCACATCCCGCACGCCCCGGATGCCCCGGAGCCGCCGGATGGCCGCGCTCAGCTCCTGCCGGTCATGGACCAGCAGGGAGAGGAAGGCCACAGCACCGCCGCCGGGAGTCTCCCGGATGTTCATGGAGGTGATGGATACCTTCTCGGCATTGAGAACGGTGGCGATATTGATGATGAGATTCTGGGTCACGTCGGCGGTGACATGCAGGTCCGCCTGATAGGTGGCACCCTCCGTGTCCCCCCAGGCCACATGCACCCAGCGGTCCCCTTCCGTTTTCTTCACATTCTGGCAGCCCTCCCGGTGGACGGAAACGCCGTAGCCCCGGGTGATGGAGCCCACCACCTCGTCCCCCGGCACGGGGGTGCAGCAGCGGGAGAACTTGATGAGGCAGTTGTCCAGCTCGCCCACCAGAATGCCGTTGACGGCGGTGTGCCGGGTGGGGCTCTGCTGCTGGGTGAGCTTTTCCGCCTGCTGGGCCAGCCGCTCCTGCTTCTGGGAGCGGTTCACTTCCTCCTTGATGCGGTTGACGCTGCGCACGGAGGTCATGCCTCCGTAGCCCACGGCAGCAAACATATCGTCCAGACTGGTGACGGCCAGCTTCTTCAGGACCTGGGCCTGCAGCTCCGGCTCCGCCAGCGCCTCCATGCTCAGACCCTGCCGCTTCATCTCGCTTTCGATGGCGGCCTTGCCCCGGAGGATGTTCTCCTCCCGCTTCTCCTTCTTGAACCACTGGCGGATCTTCGTCCGGGCGGTGGCGCTTTTGGCGATGCTGATCCAGTCCCGGGCGGGGCCCCGGGCGGAGGCGGAGGTGGAAACCTCCACGATGTCCCCGTTTTCCAGCACATGGGAGAAGGAGACGATGCGCCCGTTGACCTTGGCGCCGGTCATATGATTGCCCACCTGAGAGTGGATGGAATAGGCAAAGTCGATGGGGGTGGCGCCGGCGGGGAGATTGATCACGTCACCCTTGGGGGTGAAGACGAAGACCTCATCGGAGAACATATCCACCTTCAGCTCCCGGAAGAATTCCGGCGCCTCGGTCTCCTGCTGAGCTTCCAGCAGGCTGCGGATCCAGGCAAACTTATCCTCGTCCGCCGGGCCG